>JBAWWR010000100.1:0-8971 GCA_037146675.1 Verrucomicrobiota bacterium
GCGATAAGCGCGAGCGGCTTACCGGGAAACCGTTGTGCGCCATACCGGGCGGGAATTACACCGAGCGTCTTCATGGGCCGGCAGTGTAGCAGAATTGTGCGTCACGGCAACGGTGGATTCACCGGCTCAAACCAAGTGGAGTGGAACCGCCGGCTGGTTGTCTCCCAAATGACTACATCCGGCTTTTCCTTCTCGATAATTGCCAGATCAAAGTCGTATTGCCAGAGAAAGAGGCTGCGCCGGAAATGTTCCGCCAAAAACGGCACGAGCGCCGAGCCAAATGAATCCCGGAACATCACCAACTTTGGCAAGCGTTGGTCAGCTATTTCCAATGCGACCCGACCAACATTCCAAGTTGGATCCTCGCGGTCAATCTCGACGATTTTGGCACGTCGCGGTTCGCGTAGCTGGAGCTGCCGGTCTTCTTCGCTGATGATGTCATTCAGCCCCATCATTCGCGCCAAATCCCACCCTTCGGTCTGCTTCTCGACCGGCGCATATGCCAATGGCTGCTGACCGATAGCGGATAGAATCTCCCGATATCCAATGTACGCGCCGCGATCGTTCCAGTGCGTGTCAGTCCGGTGGTACAGCCGGTCGCTTTTGGCCGCGACCAAAGGTTGCTTGAGCGCGACGACAGTTAATTTGGAGTTTTTCGCCAGATACTCCGTGAGTTCATCAACCCGATAAGGAACGTCAGTTCGCCGGTAAGCCGCCGGTAAGAACTCTGGATAGATCACGTACTTGTCGCAGGCGAAGACGACCACCAACTTCGCACCGCGTTTGGCGAGCCAGTCTTGACGGGCTTCCAAGACTTGCCGCCATTTCTCCATTTCAGCCACCTTAAACGGCGTCAGCGACCGGTAATCTTCCATGCTGGAGTCGTCGGCGTAGTACAACCAGCCGTCGCAACCGCTCAGCACCTTGTCGCTCGGTGACATGCCGAAAATCCGATACATTGCCAGCGCGTGTAGCCGAATCAGTTTCGCGCGCAACCCGAAGTTATCACCATAATATGTAGTAAACTTGCCGGGGAACTTCCAAAGTTCACCGAACGATTTCGGAAGTGCCGGCAATGCCGCGAGTTTGCGTTTCTCGTTCGCCTGAGTGCCGCCGGCGTTGCCGGCAAGTTGCACGCCGAACGGCAGACTGATCGCCACGAGGAAAACCGCAATCAGGATGATGTCGCGCAGTTTCATTAAAATTGTTGGTAGATGAACGGTGTGTAGGTTTTCACGGCAACCACCACAAGCACGACAGCTAGGACGACCACGTAGCCAACCGTCGCAAACGGTTCGCGCACCTTGAGTCGTGGCACGATTGGGAACGAGCCGATGATACCGATGATCAACATCAACGCCGTGAACGGATCAAGAAACGCGCCAAGACCATCGGCAACGCCCGTTACGTGATTCAGGCCGAACATTGCCGCCAAGAAGCCGGTCGCCTGTGTGAGTGACGTCGCGCGGAAAAACACCCAGCTGATCATCGTCGCCAGCAATGCGTAGCCATGACCAATCGGCCGCGGTAAATCTTTATTACCGGTCAGGCGTTCGCTGAGCAGAAACAATCCTTGGAGCGAACCCCAGACGAGATAGGTCCAACTCGCGCCATGCCACAAGCCGCAGAGGCCGAACACAACAATGAGATTGAAGTACACGCGCCACGGCGCGCACCGGCTACCACCGAGCGGAATGTAGAGGTAATCGCGCAGCCAACCCGACAACGTCATGTGCCACCGGCGCCAGAACTCGCGGATTGAAGTGGCGATATACGGATAGTCGAAATTCTCCGGCAACTTGAACCCGAACATCGCGCCGATGCCAATCGCCATATCGGTGTAGCCAGAAAAGTCGAAATAGATCTGCACCGTGTACGCGATGACACCGAGCCAAGCGAGATCGACTCGCAACGCATCTTGCGGGAGCGCAAAAATCTTGTCGGCGACGCTGCCAACCGTGGTGGCGACCAGGATTTTCTTGCCGAGGCCGATGATAAAGCGGCGGACGCCGGTCGCGAAGAGTTCACGGTTGTGGTCGCGCTGGGCAAGCTGCGAGCCGATGTCGCGGAACCGGACAATTGGCCCTGCAAAAAACTTCGGGAAGAAGAGGAAATAGTTGCCGGCGTGAATCGGATTGCGAATTGGCGTCGCGTCGCCCCGGTAAATATCCACGAGGTAGGCGATGGTTACGAACGTGAAAAACGATAGCCCCGGCGGACGCGGAATCCGTGGCAACGGCAGCTTGAGAAAGTCCGCGTAGTTGCACCAGATCAAGAGCAGCAGATTGGCGATAATACCGACAGCCAGTAGCCAGCGTCGTTTGGCAACGACCAAGCCGAGCACGTAGTTGAATGCCAAAGCCAGCAGGAGAACGCCGATGGTTTGCTTACCACCCCACAGACAAAAAATCAGACTGGCAGCGAGCAGGAGCCAGTTGCGTAAAAATGGGAGCGCATAATAGGCGAGCAACAGCACCGGTAAAAACAACAGCAAAAATGTTGGTTCATTGAATTGCATGCTTGCCGGTCAGAACAGTTACCAAATGCCTGGCGGATTGACAAGCGCGGTAAAATTCCGGAGTGAAAATTCTATTCATCGGCGGCACCGGCAATATTTCGTCAGACTGCGCCGCCTTGTTGCACCAACGCGGCCACGAAATTAGCGTGGTCACACGCGGTCACTCACCTGTACCGGCGGCGTACCGGGCGGTGATTGGCGACCGGCGGGACCTAGCGGTGTTGGCCGGCGGCACGGCAGACGTGGTGATTAATTTCCTCGGCTACGACTTATCGGATGTCGAAGTGGATTACGCCGTGTTTGCCGGTAAGATTCGCCAGTACATTTTCATCAGCAGCGCAACGGTGTACGCCAAGCCGCACCGGCAGCTACCGATTACTGAAGACGGGCCGAAAGGAAATCTGTTCTCAGACTACGCCCAAAAAAAGTGGGCCATGGAACAGTGGCTGGCAGCGCGCCCAGAGTTTCCAGTCACAGTCGTGCGCCCATCGCACACCTACGCCTGCCGGTGGTTTCCGAATGTCGTATCGAGCGCCGGTTGGACATTCCCGGCGCGTCTCGTTGCCGGCCAGCCGGTGTTTGTTCCGAACGACGGCGCGAATCCGTGGACATTGACGCACACGAGCGATTTCGCCGTCGGCTTGGCGGGATTGGTTGACAACGACAAAGCCATCGGCGAGGCATTTCACATCACGAGCGACGAGGCGTTGCCGTGGAATAAGATTTACGCTGAGACGGCGGCGGCGCTCGGTGTCGCGCCGGTAATCGAACAAATCCCGGTTGAATTTCTGTGCGCGAAATTTCCGGAATTCATCGGCGGTCTCAAAGGCGACAAAGCCGAGCCGGGTGTGTTCGACAACGCCAAGATTAAAAAGTTTGTGCCGGACTTCGTTTGTCGGAAATCGTTTGCGGCCGGTATTCGTGAATCCGTCGCGTGGTACGCGGCGCATCCCGGCGAGAAAATTATCGTTGCCAAAACAAACGCGCGATTTGACGAGGCGCTTGCGGCGTGGCGCTCAGCCCAGCTTACTTAGCCGGTAGGTGACCACGCGGAACGGCTGTTGTTGCGCGTAGAAGGCGAGCACGTCGGTCAGCTCCATCAGCACCCACGGCGCGCAACTCGTCAGGCCGTTCTTCGTGAAGACGATATTATCGGCGACGAACACACACGAATGGAGCGCCCTTCCCTGAGGTGTAATCAACACGATGATATCCCCGAGCAGCGGATTGCCGGCAATCGGATAATAGTCGGCCATCAACGTCGCGGCGGCTTTCTCACGGTCCGCGTACATCTCCGACGGTTCAAAGTTTAAAAAATTCAACGATGCCCAGTGGCAATCGTGGCGCAAATCAATATTCGGCTGGGGATAGGTATTGAGATTGGCGCGGGCAAATCTGGGAAGCAGATGATTGACATCAATCAGAAATCCCGCCGCCAACTTCGGCAACGATTCCAACAACGGTTTCACATCCTTCATCCGCCCACCCCGACTCCAGTAGCTGACCAACTCGTTTAAATTGGAAGTCGGACGGACGCGCAACTTCACCAGCAACGACGACTGCCGGTACAATGCCTTGGCCAAGCGTAGTCGCTCCGCCGGGTCCGGCACCAGCGACATCGCCAAGTTTACATCGCCAAGAAACACCGCACTCTCTTTCGTATAGAGCAGGCTCTTGATTAATTGCAGCGTGGCCGGCTGCAAACCGGCGTTACCTAACCACTCGCCCACCAACTCTGCCCGGTAACCTAAGGCATAATATTGCGCGGTGTTCTCTTCAAAATGCGCCAGTGCATCATAGATTACTCCGCGCGACTCAGGCGTTAGACCCAACACCAAGTCGCGCGACGGGCGAACGATTGTCCCATCCGATCCGGTGCTCCACTCGGCACGAGTCTGAATCTCGCTCCACTGATTCGAAGTCAACTGTGCGTTCTGCAGCAATAAACTGACTTGATCACGCGATTGGTTCTTGAAAAACCACTGCTGTGGGCGGGCATCCGCAGCCGCATACGCTCCGGCAAACTCTGCCGGTGGCTCCATCACCACTCGGAAATATTCAAGGTCACCCCACGGCCCAAGTTTGCAGCGTTTAGCAGGATGCTCACGAAAATAGGCACTGTCCGCCACATTCGTCAGCGCGGTGGTAACCGGCTCGGCTGGCGGCGGAGTTGGACGTAAAAATATGACAACCCACGGCGCCAAAATCAGAATCGACATCAAAAGATGCCAACTCTTAATTTTAAAGTGGAACGTCGGGCTGTGTTTATCTTGAAACACGCTCATTTTAATTCTGACCACGCTAAAGTAGCACGCCGCGCATAAAATGAAAACCGAATTATCCAGCCGGTTACGACAGCGATAGCGTTAAGCGTTGTCCCGGCTTGGTCGCACGATTCATGGACTTACCGTGGCACACCAACCGCAGCCGTGCGCCGGCCAGACTGGTCACGCGCACTTCGACAACCTTACCGGCAGCGACAGTCGCTCCGATGAGGAATGCGCCTTCTGTCCGAATCCCGTCGAACTTTAATTCCCGCCACCGGCGCGGCAATGCCGGCAGAACGTGAATCACCTCGCCCCGGCATTGCATGAGCAATTCCAAAATCGCCGTCACCGCGCCCAAGCTGGCGTCCATCTGCATAATCTCGCGGTTCGGCTCTGTTGCCAATTTCGTCCACGACTCGCGATGCATTCCGCCGGCACCGGTGAAATCACTGTCGTGTAATGTTCCGTTGCCGACGTTGGTAAACACATCGTGCCACCAATGCAACCAAGTGACCGCTGCATCCGCCAAGTTGCACCGGGCGCACAAAATCGCCGCCCACGGCACGCACCAACCCGTCCACGACCCCGCCCCGGTGGTTTGCCAGTGTTCGAGTGATGCCAGCACCACGTTCTGGTGTGCCGCATTCGATGGATCAATCGTGGCAAACGGAAAAATCCCGCCGAGATGCGAATGATGCCGGTGACTCTCCGCCAAATCTTGACCGCGCCACAGTCCGATGCGCTTGCCGGCGATGAGCGTGTACGCCGGCAACTCGCGCGTCACGCGCGCCCAACGCGGATCGACCGGTTCGCCAAGTAATTGCGCCGCCTTCGGCAGCGTCGCCGCCAGAAAATGCAATGCCGCCAATTGAAAACTCGCATCGCGGCCCCACGCCGTCATGTCCGCCGCGCCGTATTCCGGGCTGACGCTCACCGGTAACGACAACCGGCCCTCGAATTCTTCGAGCATCGCCCAGTAGCCGTTGAACGCGCCGGTCAACAGCGGCCACGCCATCTCGCGCAGAATCTGTTCATCCATCGCGTACCGGTAATGCAGCCACGCCATCTGCGCGACCCACGCCGTGCAGGCATGATCAATCGTGCCGGTCCAAAAACTCCCGACGACACCACACTGATCATCCACCGCGTGCGGCAACATCAACGCATCCGAGACCTCGAAAAACTTCGTGGCATTTTCCCGCAACAACGGCAACCAACCGCGAATCATCTTCCACAGCGGCGCAAAGTGCGCCAGCCGGTTCGTGCCCAAGGCCGGCCAGTAAATCATCTGGGCGTTGATGTTAAAGTGGTAATCGTTCGACCATGGCGGCAACTGGTATTCTTCCATCCACGGCCCTTGCAACGTCGCCGCCACGCCGCCCGGCGTCGTCAACCCGGCTTGCTTGTACACGCCGTAGTCCCAGACGTGCTGCAAAACCGGATCCGGCAATTCCACGCGCGGCACATCGCGCCAGTATTGGCGCCAGAAAGTTTGTGACTGCGGTTTGGTCTTCGTCAACTCCTGCGCTCGGCGGCGTGCGTCGGAACCCAGCGCGGTGGCAATGGTCAATAATTTACCGTGCCGATTCCACGCCAACGCCAGCGGTTCATCCGCCGGTAATTCCTGACAAAATCCAGTCCGCCAACGGACCGGCGGCTGGACGCCCTCGCGGGCGAGCAGCTGACCGATGAAATCCCAGGCGGGAATCGTTTTCACGGTGTACGCCGCGCTGGTTTCGACCCACGCTAATTCCGCGTCCATCGCTTGCCGGATTTTGACGCGCGCGCCGTTGCTGAGCGTGACGACCAATGTGCCGGTGGCGCAATCGAGGTCAGCGCGGGACGGGACAACGCCCCGGCCGAATTTGAGTTCGAGCCGGCCACCGCCGAGCTGACAGGGGCGCACATAGGTTTTGACCGGATCGTAGCTTCCGAAAGCGGCGCGGAGGCCGGCTTCATTGTTTGTTTCGAGCAGGCGGCGGAGTTCCTGATATGTAATGCGCGCCGTAAACGGCGTCGCGTTCCGGTGATCCCAGAAGCCGGCCCGACCAACGGTGATACAGAGCCGGTCCGTGCCCCAAACCATCAGCCCTTGCGTGCCATTGCCGAGCAACACGCCGGTATGCGTGCGCGGTAGCGGAAAATGCCAAGTCAGCTTTTTCATAAAGGTGGGTTACTTTGCCTTCATCATCATTGCCCGGCAAATTTCCACAAATTTCTCCGGATTATCCGGAGTGAACCGCAACCGCTTCATCATTCCCGAAGTGCGCTGGATGGCGACGTGCCGCGACAAATCTGCCATGTCGAGCTTCATTGACCAACAGTAGGCCAAGCCCTTGCCGCGGAAATAATCTCCAATGACAATTGGCGGTCGAACTTGAACGTCCACAATTTCGTTCGCCAAGATGACCGTCTTTCCGGTGCAGGTATGGAGCTCAACCCGGTCAGCGTAGATTCGATATTCCTGCCACAGACTGCGCCACGAACGTTTTGCTACGTACAATGGCGCAGTGTTAATCATCATCTTATTCTCACTTGGTACACGCTATAACCGGTTAAATGGTTCGCAGGAATTCAGCTAACTCCAACGCTGCCGGACTCTTGGCGGTGCGGACGTAGTAGCCGGAATTGCCGACGCCGATTTGCAGCGCCGTCGCGTTGTCCGCGCCGATTAGCTTGCCGAGGCAGAAGCCGGCATTGAAATGATCGCCGGCACCGGTGCTGATCAGCGGTTTCTCGACGAACGGACCGGCAACTTTGGCCACGCCATCTTTTGAGGCCGCGACCGCGTAGGCGCGCGGGTGGACGACGACACCGGCAATGTTGAGTTTGCCTTGGATAAACTTCGCCACCGCTTCGATGGCGGCTTCGCCATCGCGTGCGCCCTGGTAATCCAGCACGCCGGCGACTTCAAATGATTCTTTTTCGTTCAAGCCGAGGTAGGTCTCGAAGTGGTGCTGGAATTTCGCAATCAAATCAAGCGCGTGCCGGATGTCTTGCCGGTCACGCGATTCCGGGTCGGCGAGATCGAAGAAGAATGTGTGCCGCGCCGTGAGCTTCGGGCAAATCTCGTCGAGCACGTGCTGCCAGATGTCGCTCATCGCCGGTGTCATCGTCCAGTTTTGCAGGCCAATGAGCGCGGAGTTGGTAAAAAGCGATTGGAGCCGGTCGCGGCCGGTTCGGTCGACTAGATTTTGCCAGTTCACATCGAGCATAGTTTTGCGTTTGCCGAGCATGAGCTTGCCGTCGTCGAATTCCAGTGCGTCGGTGTAGGCCGGTTCGGCAATGGAGATGACGGTGGCGCGCTTGGCGAGTTCTTCGAATGCGGGATGGACGTGCGGATAGCCGAGATTGCCGATGTACGTCGTGGGCGTGCCCAAGGCGGCCAGCGCGTTGGCCATGATTGGGCCGTTGCCGCCGAGCTTGACGCGCTCAACCCACATTTCGATGTTCGTGCTCATGCCGGCGGCGCGCGCCAGCCGGTCAGCGAGGACGCTAATCGTCGGCATTGTCGTGAATTTCGTCGAGGATTCACGTTTGTCCACGACGCGAATAATGGAATCCACAAAACCATCGAGACCGATGGTGACCGGCAGTTTAGGAAGGGAATCCGCTTTGCTCGACAACAAAGTGGCGGCGCGCTTGGCAAGTTGGGTTTGGCTCACGCAGATTCTGTAACAAGGATTGACGGTGCGCTCAACTTCTTTTGCGCGGTGCGGTCTTGACGTTTGCGCCGGCATGGCTAGGGTAACGGTGAATATGACGCTACTTTCCATCAACCAACTAGCCCCAGCGCGGAAATTTTGAGCCGCCGGCATGGGCAAACGTCTCCTCAGTCTATTGACCAACCTCGCGATTGACGTCCTCGCGCTCGTCATCGTCGATCTCCTGTTCGCCGGCATCACGCTCGACACTTGGCAAGCTGTCGTGGGCGGCGCAATCCTGCTCGCGCTCGTCAACGCCTACCTCCGCCCGCTCATTCTCCTGCTCACGCTGCCGTTCAACATCCTCTCGCTCGGCCTTTTCACATTCGTCGTCAATGCCACGATGTTGAAAGTCGTGAGCTGGATCCTACCGGACTTCCACGTGACCGGTTTCTGGACAGCCGTTGGCGGCGCGCTCGTCATCAGCTTCGTCAGCTTCATTCTCCACCGGCTCCTCAAACCCACCAACAACTTCCGCGTCA
>JBAWWR010000101.1:0-8928 GCA_037146675.1 Verrucomicrobiota bacterium
GGCTGACGCATCCGCTTGAAGACGCAGCGCGTGCGATGGAGATCGTGCGGCAACGGGCCGGCGAATGGCAGGTGAACCCGCAGCGGATTGGGTTGATGGGTTTTTCCGCCGGCGGTCACATGGCGGCGGCGACGCCGGCGGCGTTTCATGTGTTGGTGTATCCGGTGGTCTCGATGGAGACGGAGTTGACGCATCGTGGTATGCGGCGCCAGTTATTGGGTCCGCGGCCGACGGCGGAACAGGTGGAGCGGTACTCGATGGAACGGCACGTGACGGCGCAGACGCCGCCGACGTTGCTGGTGCACGCACGAGACGACGACGTGGCGCCGGTGGGGAACAGTACGTGTTATGCTGAGGCGTTGCGGCGGGCTGGTGTGCCGCATGAGTTGTTGCTCTACGAGCGAGGTGGACACGGGTTTGGTGTGAACGGCGAGTGGACGCTACGCTGCGTGGCGTGGCTTAAAGCTCAGGGATTTCTGCCGGTCAGCTGAGCGCGCGCTTGTTGACTGAGTTGTTTGCTCAAAGGGAATAGGTTTTCGCCGTAGCCGCAGAGAACAAAGAAACGCACGAGACGGCTGGGGTTGCGGCGGTACACGTCCAGCACCAGTCGCCAGAATCCCGGCAGCCGTCGCTGGGCGCTCCAGATCAGGCGGAGCAACACGGCGAGTTCCTGTTTCCAGCGCGCGCGCGGCTTGGAAACCGACGGCCTGTCCGCGGCGCCAAGGGCGCGACGGGTGGGACGCATGGCGAGGACGCAACGGCGGGCGCGTTCGTAGAACCGGCGCGGATCGCAAAGGGATTCCCATGCGGTTGCGTACTCGGAGAGGATCTCCGCTTCGGGCCGGCCGGGAACGAAATTCATGCGGGTCTCTGACATCTCATCGGAAACCATGTCGCGTAGACGGCCTTCTTGCCGGAGCCGGTTCCAGAGCGCGGTGTTCGGCGGAGCGCGCAGGAGGTTGAGCATCACCACCGGCACGTCGGCGGCCTCGACCAACGCCTGGATGCGCCCACCCGCGCCCGGCGATTCGTGGTCGAAGCCGATGATGAAACTGCCGATGACAGTCAGGCCGTTGCGATTGATGTTGCGCAGTGAGGCCACCAGCGGCTGGATAAGGTTCTGGTGTTTGTGTGCCTGGGTCAGTACGGCAGCGTCAGGCGACTCGACACCGACGAAGACGAACCCGAAATTAGCGGCGGTCATCAGGTCCATCAGTTCCGGTTCCTGACCGAGGTTGATTGATGTCTGGGTGATGTAGCCGAACGGCTCGCCATGATCCCGCGACCAGGGGATTAATTCGTTCAGGAGAGCGCGGGTGTGGGATTTGTTGCCGATGAAGTTGTCGTCGGCGACGAAAATTTCCCCGCGCCAGCCGAGGCTGAGAATTGCCTCCAACTCGGCGAGGACTTGCTGCGGCTGCTTGTAGCGGGGTGCGCGGCCGTAGAGGCTGATGACGTCGCAGAACTCGCACTCGAATGGGCAGCCGCGCGAGGCCTGGATGGACAGCGAGTTGTACGCGCCAAGTTCCAGCAGGTCGAAACGCGGCACGGGCGATTCTGAAAGGGCCGGTTTCCTGGTGCATTCGAACACGCCGCCGCGGTCGTCACGCAGCGCCGCCAGGAGTTGCGGCATAAGTTCCTCCGCCTCGCCCTTGACGAGGAAATCGCAACCCGCGTCGAGGACCTCGCTCGGCACGGAGGTCGGATACGGTCCACCGACTACGACCGTCTTGCCACGTCGTTTCGCCTCACGGATTAGCGCCAACATTCCATCGCGCTGCACGAGCATGGCGGAGATCATGACGACGTCTGCCCGCGTCCAGTCGTCATCGCGTAACCGGCGGACGTTCAGGTCCACCAACCGCAGCTCCCATTCGCGCGGCAGCAACGCGGCGATCGTGAGTAGTCCCAGCGGTGGCATCAGCGTCTTGAAGCCCATGATGCGGATTGTCTCCCGCATACTCCAGAACGATGCGGGACATGCCGGGTTGATTAGGAGGACGTTCATGTCAGTAGCCCATCAACCCACAACAACGACGACAGACAGGCATTAAGCCGTCGCGGCTAAGGCTTTGACGAAACTTCTGATAAGCTGGGCCATTCCATAATTCAGTGAGCGTGGCGGTTTTGATATTGCCGACGACATAGTCATGGTAATCGCGGCAGGGAGAGACGTCGCCGTTGCTATTAACCTCGATGACTTGATGGATTGAGACGCATTGTTTGTAGCCGAATGTCGCGGTGTGGTCGGTGTAGTAGGCGCGGAGATTATCGAGGCCGCGCAGATTTGGTATGAATGAGACTGACGGAGCCGACCACGACCGCGACCGAGCATTGAGCTGTGCGAATTGGCGTTCGAGTTCGGCTGCGTTCGTCAACTTCCAGTCGCCGATCCATCCTTGATGTTTTTTCGGACGGAATCCAAACCGACGCGCAAAATCTGCTTCATGCGCTGCAGCATTTTTTTCGTCGATCCACCAGGACATGTAAAACACGAACATGTCCACTTTGTCTCGAAACGCATCATAAATATCCACTAAGTGTGGCAAGTTGGCTTGCGAGACAACCGTTAGGGCAGCGATACGTGGTAATTTCCGTCTTCGGGCACGTACCGCCTCTAGCCCTCGGACGATATCTCCAAAATTATCGCCACTCCCGCCGGCATGCGGACGGCACCGGTTGTGCATGTCGGCATTGTGGCCGTCGATGGAGACTTGCAGTAGGAACAGCGGCGCGGCTACGAGACGAGCGGCTTCTTCTTTGAGGCGCGTGCCGTTAGTGGCGATGGCGGACGGCAAACGTAATGCTGCGGCATCAGCAATAAGATCCGCCAGTCCATTGTAGAGCATCGGTTCGCCGCCCCAGAAATAAAGCACAGGCCGGTGGTCGTGAGTAATAAGATCTCGGAAAATCTCCCGATAACGATCGGGAGTAACTTCACCACCGCGGAGTTGTTTTAGGTCCTGACCATGCAAATAACCGCTGTCGCCCCACTGGCCACAGGTGTGGCAACGGAGATTGCAGACGTCGGTAATACGAAAGCTGGCTTGGCGAATCTTGCCGGCAGTGCCATCGGTATTTGGACGTAGGATGTTAAATAAACGTTTTTCCAATTCCAACCGGGCCAGCGGCAGGCCAATCCAGGGACGTGGTGCAATGCTGATAAAGTTCTTTGCGATCGTTGTAAATCCAGCGCTGCTGCGTTTTGTCATGCGGCACCTCGGTGATTGATCAGGTTGCGGATGCGATTGACGACGGAGGTAGTGCCGTCGATGGAAACTTTGGCGAGCCGGGCGCGATAGTCATCAAGGCGTGCTTCGAATTTGTGGAACAACGCTGGTGTGGGCGCGCGACCGGTCGAGAAATCACCATAGCCGAGCGTGCGGACGTGCCAGGCATTGAGGTACTGCTCGAATAGTCCTGCCACAGGGAAACAGAGCACCGGCTTGCGATAATATAACGCTTCGCAAATCACATTGTGGCCACCGTTGACCACGGCGTAGGCGCTGCCGGCGAGGTCTTCGAGCATACCTCGTGAATCGAATGGCTTGAAAGTGATGTTGCCCTCTGTCACGTGCGCATTGCGGAACCCGTACACGATAACCGGACGCGCCAACTGCCGAGCGGCGTTGATCAGAGGCGCGAATGTAGAAGTTGTCTGATAAATTAAGACATGCTCGCCGGGCCGTGCGGTAATTTCCGTTACTGCCGGGCGCAGGACGGGAGGCAAAAGTTCGCTTAAGACGGACGGTTTCAGCTCGGGTTGGTAGAACGATACGACCAGGTTGCGGTCGGCGCTCTCGTGGAACAAGCGCAGGCTGGTCATCGCCAGCGACCATGGAATCCGTTGCCTCACTGGTACCGGATAGCGACACGCGCTCAGAATATGATGATGATCAATCGAGACGCATGGCACCCCTGCGGCGCGCGCGGCGCGTGGCAGAGAAAACTCCCAGTCGGTGATGGCAAGATCCGGTTGCCAGCTGTCTATTAAATCTAGGAGTCGATGGCGCACGCGGTGGAAGCCAGCTAGGTATCGGCTGCCTTGGAGACACGTGTCCAGTATGTCCACCCGGTTGCGATGGTAACTCGTGGAGAGAACCGGCACGGTCGTGACAGGGTATTTATCGCCGATCAAATTGACCAGACGGTCGCCGCCAACGAAGTGGAATTCATGTTCCGGCAACCGGTTGGCAATTGCCAGTGCCCGGGCACAGTGACCGTTGGTATCGCTTGCAACGCCGTATAACACTTGTGCCATAGCGCGTTCTTAATCAGTCATCAAGCACGATAGCAGTGGAGCCGAAACGGGGTTGCGGCGCAACGCGACGAAAGTTTTTCGCAACCGTGGCGAACCTCGGAGGTGTTATGTTTTGGTTGTCCCTTGTGCATCGAAAGAACAATCATACAAAAATAAGGCAAAATCACAAGTTATGGATAACGCGAATTTTTGCGGACTCCACGGCACCGGCCATGCCTATGTAGAAATTGCTCGCATGATTTCAACTGTAAACTATAACATCTCAGCATCAGAAAAACACTATAACCATGCGCGTTCTGATTCTCACATCGAGCACCGGCGGCTGTCATGATATGCGCGCCCACGCCTTCACTGAATGGGCAGGCGACGGAGCCGTCGTCCGTACCCACCGGCCACTGGAGGACTCGCATAGGATTTATGCGTTCGGCGTCGGCCTCTACAATTGGATTCAGCGTACAGCACCGCGCCTACACCACATCTATTTCAACTTCCTCGAAGCCGTCCCCATCATCCGTGCAGCAAAGCCACTCGGCGCCGAACGTTACCGAGCTGTGCTTGAGGATTTTCGCCCCGACATTATTCTTAGCGTCCACGACTCACTGAATCACGGTTTCTTCGAGTACGCTCGCACTGTGCTCGGCAGTGTTCGCTGCGTTACATATTGCGACGAACTTGCCGGCGGCTACGGGTTCAGTCGTCACTGGGTCAATCCAGCTGCCGACCTCTTTCTGGGTGCCGTCCCTGCCACGTGTGATGCCGCCGTTTCTTGCGGCATGGCACCGGAGAAGACGCGCGTTGCCGGGTTCCTCAACCGCCGTGTGTTTTACGAGGCCGACAGCGAACCGACAGATGAATTCACGTTGCTGCTGATGGCGTCGGGTCAAGGCGCTCAGAATCACGTGCGCTTTCTCGATGCGTTGTGGCGCGCCGGGGTAATGGTACCTGTGAACGTGCTGTGCGGCGCTTCCGCTGCTGCGGCGAGGGACGTCACAGCGTGGGCTGCTGCCCACCCGTCGTGGCGCGTGCGCGTGTTGCCATCGGACAGCAACGTGGCCAGTCTGATGCGCTCAGCATCCGCTGTCGTCGCGCGGCCTGGCACGGGCACGACCAGCGAGGCCATGTTGACCCGGTGTCCGCTGCTGTTGAACGGGCAGGGTGGCATCATGCCGCAGGAGATGTTGAGCGTGAAGTTTTGCCGGCGGCACAGAGTTGGCGAGTTTCTGCGACAGCCGGATGATCTGCCGCGTGTCGTTGCCGCGTGGCGTCAGAATCCAGCATTGCTGGCCGAAATTCGGCACCGGATGCAGGTGGCTTGCCCACCGAGTGATCCGCACGAGTTCCTAAAGAAAATCACCAGCCTTGTTCAGAGCCGGTAGTGCCGGCGCAACACCCATTCCATCAAGCGCGCCGGCAATAAGCGCGCAGCGAGCGGGGCGAGACGGGCCTGGGCGAAACTGCCGACAACCAACACAGGCGGAGGATTTGGGTCTCGTAATACGCACCACACGGCGTCGGCGACGCGTGCAGAGCCGGGCGCAGCGGCCATCGTTTCGGTTTGGACTTGCCAGACTCCGTTGGTGTGCGGCGCGTTGAGTCGTTTGGTGGAGTTGTGAAAGCCGGTGTTGATGTCGCCGGGCTGGATCTCGACGATGCGGAGCGGTAATTCAAGACGCAGGCAGCGGGTGTAGGAACTGAGTGCGGCCTTGGCAGCGTTGTAGGCGGCCATGTACGGAACAGGGAAAACTGCGGCAAGCGATGTGATGTTTATAATTGTTCCGGTTTTGTGCCTGAGCAAGTCGGGCAGGGCGAGTCGGATCAATTCCATTGGCCCTTCGACAAGTAGCTGGAATTGTTCGCGCGCTAGTTCGAGTGGCACGGAGTTGGTCGGGCCGAACACAGCGGCTCCGGCGTTATTGATGAGCACATCAAAGCCACCGGATTGTTCGCGGGCGGTGGCGAAGGCACGTCGGATCGAGTCGGGCTGGAGCAAGTCCATCGCGATGGGATGAAAACGCGGCAATTGCGGTAGGCGGTTGGTGTCGCGCGAGGTTCCCCAGACGTCGCAGCCGCTGTCGCAGAGTCTTTGGATGATGGCTAGGCCAATGCCGGTGCTGGCGCCGGTGAACAGGACTTTCTTGGGAGCTTCAGCCGGCATGGTCCCAGCGTTGGAGGGCAACGCAGACGTTTGTGCCGCCGAAGCCGCTTGAATTATTTAGCACAATGCGCGGTGCGTCCGGTATCGGGTTGGTGATGATGGGAACGATGGCGCAGTCGGGATCGAGTTGGGTGATGTGGGCGGAGACCGGCATAAATTGTTCTTGGAGTGCGAGGACGCAGAATGCGGCTTCCATGGCGCCGGCCATCGAGAGGCCGTGGCCGGTCAGGCTCTTGGTGCTGCTGACGTGCGGCATGCGTCCGTTGCTAAAGACGGTGTGGATGGCGCGGCATTCGCTGACATCGCCGGGCAGCGTGGAGGTGGCGTGGGCGTTGATGTAGTCCACGTCGTCAGGATGGATCCGTGCATCGCTCAACGCGGCTTCCATGGCGCGGCGCAGACCGTCACCGTTGGGGTCTGGAACCATGATATTATAGCCGTCGGAAGCTTGCCCCCACCCGAGTACTTCGGAAAGAATCGGGACCCCACGTCGCTGGGCGTGTTCGAGTTCTTCTACGACAAGGACGGCGCTGCCTCCAGTGCCGACAAACCCGTCGCGTTTGCGGTCGAAGGCGCACGGTGTCAGGGCGGGGTCGGTCTGGACGCTGAGGGCGCGGGCGGCGGCGAAGGGAAGGATGTTGTACTTGTTGCAGTCCTCGGCACCGACGACGAAGACAACGTCTTGGCGGTCGAGGCGGATGAGGTCGGCAGCGAGGCCGAGGGCGTGGGCGGAGGAAGCGCAGGCGCTGGAGCAACCAAGGGCGGCACCTTTGAGTCCGAAGGTGGCGACGAGGTTAATGTAAAGGGAGCCGGGAATTCCGTTAACAACGCCTAAGGGGTGGCAATGCCGGCTCCCGCGTGTGACTAATTTATTGAGATTTTGGTAAGCCAGCCACATCGATCCGCCGGAGGCGCACATCATGCCGGTGCGCGGGTGCGAGACGAGATCAGGCGTCAGGCGCGCTTCGCGGATGGCTTGTTGCATGGCGCAGAAGGCGTAGAGCGCGTTGGGGGTCATGGCGCGCAGTTGTTCGCGCGTCAGTCGGGGTTCACCTGGATAGATCCAGTCTTCTGGATTGGTGGTGGAAAAAGTAAATTCCTTGACGGTGCCGGCGAGTTTGATGGGGCATTCGGAGTCGGTAAACTCGTCGAAGGGCTCGATGCCGGTGCGGCATTCGCGCAGACTCTGTAACACATCAGCTCGGCTGTTGCCAACACTGGTGATGAAACCGAGGCCTGTGACGACGACGCGTTTCAAGTGACCCGAGTAGTAGAAGGTTCTGCTGGTGGAAGTTGTTCGCCGAAGACGAGAACTAGGCGATCAATTTGAGCGACACGGTCGCCGCCGTCCGTGGTAACGCGGCCTTGAAAAATCGCCAGTGGTTCGCGAAACCGCGTAAGCTTCACTTCGAGCAAGAGTCGTTCCGGTGGACGCGTCTTGCGATAGACGTGCGCCCCATCAAGCGAGGCAAAAAAAATCTGGTTGGACGGGATTGGTCTACCAAGTACCTGTGGTCCTCGTTCGAGCACCCAGAGACAAGCAGCTTGCCCTAGCGCTTCGAACAGGATGGAGGCCGGAAAAATCGGTTCGTTGCGAAAATGTCCTTCAAGGAAGAACTCATCGCCTTTGATGGTGTAGGTGGCGGTGAGGGTTTCGCTATTTAACTCGGCGCTATCGAGGAATAGGAACGGTGGTTGTTGCGGCAACACCAACGCAATACGGCTGCGGTTATATGTTTCCGTGTTGGTCACGGTCTTGGCTCCGGTGGGTTTTTGCTTTGAGAAACTCATTCATCTGTCCCACGGTGCGGATAGCTTTCAGCTCATTGTTTTCGATTCGTAACTGCAGCACTTCCTCGATGGATAACACCAATTCCAACAGCGTCAGCGAGTCCAGTCCTAGATCCTCCACCAACCGCGTCTCGTCGTTGGCGTCCGCGAGTTGCACCGTCGAGGTTGCTGGTTGGTATCGCTCGATTAGTCCGTATACGATTGTTGGAATGGCACTGCTGTCACCACTTTCACGAAAACGGATTGCCGCCTCTAGCGTCGCCGCATTGCAGCGGCGCAGCTCTTCCCTCAAGGCGGTCAATGTTTTTTCATCCAAAGCCACACTGTTTTTCATGGGCATTAAAATACCAATACTTAACAAGTAATGGAAACCTATTTTAAGGTTTGAGTCGCAGATGCGCCATCTGATCCGCTCTGATGTCCTTACGCGATTTATCCATCACGATCACCGGCGCTACTTCGCCTGCAATGCGGTGGAGTAGGGGATTGATTTCAAAACTATCTCCGTTTGGCTTGGACATTCAGATGGTGGTCTGCTAATTTCACGGACGTATTCGCATTTGCGCACGGAACACAGCGCAAGAATGGCGGAGCGGATGACATTTACTAACAGCGCATCGTCAACGCAAAATAAGCAAAATCTGTAAGTGGTTAAGTAGTAAGCAGTGAGGCGGTAGCTCAGTTGGTAGAGCAACGGACTTTTAATCCGTTGGTCGAGGGT
>JBAWWR010000102.1:0-8837 GCA_037146675.1 Verrucomicrobiota bacterium
TGTCCTTCATCATTCGCTTCATCATGTTGAATTGCTTCAACAAATCGTTTACCTCAGCCACGCTCGTCCCGCTACCACGCGCAATCCGCGTCCGCCGACTCGCGTTCAACAACTCCGGCTGCCGGCGCTCCGGACGCGTCATGGACTGCACAATCGCTTCCACGCGCTTCATCTGGGAGTCGCCAAGGCTGAGACCTTTTATATTACCCATTCCTGGCAACATGCCAAGCAGATTCTCTAACGGCCCAAGTTTCTTCAATTGCTGGAGTTGCGCCAAAAAGTCTTCCAAGTTCAAGGTTTGGTTGGCGATTTTCTGCTGTATTTTATCCGCTTCCGTCGCGTCAAACGCCTCCTGCGCCTTCTCCACCAACCCCACCACATCGCCCATTCCAAGAATCCGGCCCGCCATGCGCTCCGGATAAAATGCCTCTAGCTCGTCTAGTTTTTCGCCAACACCGGCAAATTTAATCGGCTTACCGGTCACCGCCCGCATCGAAAGCGCCGCACCGCCGCGCGCATCGCCGTCAAGTTTCGTCAACACGATACCGGTTAACCCCAGTGCTTTATCAAAATGCTCCGCGATATTCACTGCTTCCTGACCGGTCGCCGCGTCGGCCACCAACAAAATTTCTTGCGGCTTCACCAAATCCCGGAGCCGCACCAACTCCTGCACCATCTCCTCGTCAATGTGCAACCGGCCCGCTGTATCGAAAATCACCAAATCCCGGCCTTGCATCTGTGCCGCCGTCAACGCTTGCCGGGCGATATTAATAATATCCGTTTCGCCACGCAGCGCGAACACCGGTACCTGCACCTGCCGGCCCAACGTCTCCAGCTGGTCAATCGCCGCCGGTCGGTAAACATCGCACGCCACCAGCAACGGCTTCCGGCCATTCTTGGAAAGAAGTTTCGCCAGCTTACCGGACGATGTCGTCTTACCGGAGCCGTGCAATCCCACCATCATCCAATTTCCCGCCGGTAGGGTGCGACCGCCGGACGCGCCGCCTTCTTCGCCGCCCATCAACGCCACCAGTTCATCGTGAACGATTTTAATGATCTGCTGGCCCGGCGTGATACTCGTGAGCACCTCTTGCCCCAACGCCCGCTGCTTGGTGCGCTCGATAAAATTCTTGGCGACCTTGTAATTCACATCCGCTTCCAATAACGCCACCCGCACCTCGCGCAAAGCATCGGCGACGTTGCTCTCAGTCAACTTGCCGAAACCGCGCAGGTTCTTGAAAACCGCTTGGAGTTTATTGGATAAGGAATCAAACATGACACCGCTCGCGCCGCGGACTATCCGCGTCCGGCCAAACCGGCGCAAGAAAATAAAACCACCGGCGACTAGCTGGCGTTGTCGTCGTCTTCGAGGCGTTCGACGGATGCGCCGAGTTCGCGCAGCTTGGTGTCAATGTGTTCGTAGCCGCGGTCGAGATGATAGATGCGCTTGATGTCGGTTTCGCCTTCGGCGGCTAGACCGGCCAAGATCAGACCGGCACTCGCGCGCAAATCGCTGGCCATTACCGGCGCACCGCTTAGCTTCTTTACGCCTTTGATAATGGCGGTGTTACTTTCCAGCGCGACATCCGCGCCGAGCCGCGCCATTTCGCTGAGGTGCATAAACCGGTTCGGATAAATCTTTTCGGTCACAATGCTAATCCCCGGAGTGATGCTCATCAAGGCGCACATCTGCGCCTGCATGTCCGTCGGGAAACCGGGATACGGCATGGTGGTAAGTTCGAGCGGTTTGTGCAACGAGCCACCGGAGACGCGAATAGTGCCGTTGTTTCGCTGCACAGTCGCACCGGCTTCTTCCAGTTTGTCGCGCACCGCGCCGAGATGTGCGGCGCATGCGCCTTGGATTTCAACATCACCACCGGTCAACACCGCGGCTACCATAAAAGTACCAGCTTCAATCCGGTCGGCAATCACGACGTGGTCCGCGCCGTGCAATTCCTTGACGCCTTCGATTTCCATCGTCGGCGAACCGGCACCGCGAATTTTTGCGCCCATCTTGTTGAGGAATACAGCGAGGTCTTCGATTTCCGGTTCGCAGGCCGCGCTTTCAATAGTGGTGGTGCCTTTGGCCAGCACAGCCGCCATAAGCACGTTGGCAGTCCCGAGCACGGTTGAGCCGAACCGCCCACCCATAAACACATCGGTGCCGACAAGTTCGTCGCAATGCGCGTGCACGTAGCCGCCCTCGACTTCGACGTTGGCGCCAAGCCGCGTCAGCCCTTTGATGTGCTGGTCAATCGGCCGATTGCCAATGACGCAGCCGCCTGGCATCGAAACTTTGCAATTGTGCAACCGCGCCAGCAACGGGCCGAGCAAGCAGACGGAAGCGCGCATCTTGCGAACGAGATCGTACGGCGCGATGCCGACCGGTTTTTCGGCGCGGGTTTCAATCACGCAGCCAAGCCGGTCGTGTTTGACTTGGACGCCGAGCCATTTCAATAGGGCGCACATCGTGCGCACATCGGCAAGGTCGGGCACATTGTGGATGACGCAACGCTCCGGCGTGAGCAATGTGGCCGCCAGAATTGGCAGACACGCGTTTTTTGAACCACTGATACGGACGACGCCTTTAAGCGGTACGCCCCCGGTAATTACTAGTTTTTCTAACGGCATAGCCACCTCCTTAGTGTGAGCTACTTCGTTTCGGACGACCAGGTTCCCCAGCCCGGCAACTACGTCTGGGCCACAGCCACAATTACGCGCTCATGACCCTGCAAATCTTTTTCCACTTGTGCCACTTTGTAACCGGCGCTTTCAAGCAACTTCGCGACGGCGGCGCACTGTCCGGCGCCAATTTCCAGTGCCACAAATCCGTTCGGCGAAAGAAAACGCTTGGCTTCCAAAATCAAGCGGCGAATTACTTCGAGTCCGTCCACACCCGCAAACAACGCTTGCGCGGGCTCGAAATCTTTCACCTCCCGAGGCAGCTGCGCCGAGTCCCCACTGGCGATGTACGGTGGATTTGAAACAATCGCATCCACTGTGAATCCGTCTGGGAAAATCGATAACAAATCACCCTCTAATAAGCGAGTGAAATTTTTGAAATCGTACCGGCCCGCATTCGCCTTCGCCACCGCCAATGCGTCGGAGCTGATATCCACCGCCGTGACCTCCGCCGCCGGCAACCGTTGCGCTAACGCCAGCGCAATACAACCACTGCCGGTACCGACATCCACCACTGTTGCCGGCTTGCGTGCGGCAACAATTTCGACAAGTAGCTCAGTTTCCGGTCGCGGAATTAATACCCGGCGATCCACCGCCAACTTCAAACCGCAGAATTCCGCTTCGCCGGTGACATATTGTAATGGCTCGCCGGCCACACGCCGTTTGACCAAGCCACGCAAAATTTCCAATGTCGCAGCATCCAGATCGCGTTCAAACTCCAGATAAAGCTGGAGCCGCTTCTTTTTCAAGACATGCGCCAATAACAGCTCGATGGTCAGCCGTGGCGACGCGACACCGGCTTTGTCTAAATACGGTGTGGTCTTGTTGATGATTTCCAAGATGCGCACGGGCGCAGATTACACTAAGTCGGCAAACCGGCAACTCTCATCTTGACGCTGGCGCCGGTAGTCGGTAAAAGAATACCGGAGCCTCAATTTAATGTTTGGTAAATTTCTAAATTATTTTTCCACTGATATCGGTATCGATTTGGGCACCGCCAATACGCTAGTCTTCGTGCGTGATCGTGGCATCGTGTTGCGAGAGCCGAGCGTGGTCGCCATCCAAACTGGCACCAGCCACGTCTTGGCAGTTGGTGAAGAGGCGAAACGGATGTTGGGCCGCACGCCCGGTAACATCACCGCCATTCGCCCAATGAAAGACGGGGTCATCGCGGACTTCGAAATCACCGAGGCGATGCTCCGCTATTTCATTTCCAAGGTGCACAACCGTCGCGCCGGCATCAAGCCGCGCGTGATTGTCGCAGTCCCGAGCGGGATTACCGAAGTCGAAAGGCGTGCCGTTAAAGACAGCGCCCTCCACGCGGGAGCGCGGGCAGTTTTCGACATTGATGAACCGATGGCGGCGGCTATCGGTGTTGGGTTGCCGGTGCAAGAGCCGGCAGGCAACATGATCGTGGACATTGGCGGCGGCACGACCGAGGTGGCAATTATCAGTTTGGCCGGGATCGTGATTAGCCGTAGCGTGCGTGTGGCAGGCGACGAATTGGATGAAGCAATCATCCAGTTTATGAAACGCGCCTACAACTTAGAGATCGGCCCCCGCATGGGGGAAGACATCAAGATCAAGGTCGGCTCGGCGTATCCTCTCGAACAGGAACTGACTATGGAAGTCAAAGGCCGCGACCTCGTCGCCGGCTTGCCGAAGACCTTGACCGTTACCTCCGAAGAGATTCGTGAGGCGCTCCAAGAACCGATTTCGACGATTGTCGAAAACATCCGGATGACCTTGGAACGGTGCCCGCCCGAATTGGCGGCCGATTTAGTTGACCGTGGAATTATGATGGCGGGCGGCGGCTCGCTGATTCGCGGCATCAACAGCTTGATTTCCGAGGAGACCGGCTTGCCGGTTCACGTGGCCGACGATCCGTTGAGCGCTGTCGCCAACGGTACCGGCGTCGTCCTGCAAGATATCGACCTCCTCGAAAAACTCGCCAAAAACTCTTCGTAGGCCTTGCCCACACGCGCAGTGACGCCGTCGCATGACGGCAAAATGGTTTTGATTGAAGCGTAGAAATTGGATTGTGGTCGCATTGCTCGTGGCCGGCTGGATTGTTTTAATCGGCCAGCCCACGGCTATCGCTACAAAACTGCGCCTTATTTCCGTCCAACTCAGCACGCCGTTCGTTAAATTGGGCGACTACATCCCGGTCATCAAATCACATCGTGACCTCGACAATCAAAACCTAGAACTTCGTGCCGCCAACGATCTTCTCCGCCAGCAACTCCGCGCCTTCGACGCCACCGTCGCCGAAAATCTTCGCCTGAACAAAACCCTCGCCTTCAAGGAGCGCCTCCCCTACCGGACACTCGGCGCGCGCGTCATCGGCCGAGATGCTTCCAACTGGTACAAAAGCCTCCAAATCGACCGTGGCACCGCCGACGGTTTGCGTCCCGATCTTGCCGTTCTCAATGCCGATGGCTTGATCGGCAAAATCACCTCCGTCACCCGCACCGAAGCCCGCGTCCTCTTGCTGACCGATCCGAATTGTAAAGCCAGCGCTTTGCTCCAAACCAGTCGCGAACCCGGTATCGTTACCGGCACCGACAAGGCCGGTCTGCAAATGATCTACGTCAGCCGCACCGCAGTAATTCATCCAAACGAACCGGTCATTTCTTCTGGCCTCGGTGGAGTTTTTCCGAAAGGCATTTTCATCGGCACTGTTGTCAAAGGACGACTCGATCCACAGACCGGCTTATATCAAACGCTCGAACTCAAACCCGCTGTTGATTACCGACGCTTGGAAGAAGTCGTGGTGATTCTCGAATGAACTTCCTCCTCGTCATCGTGCTCATGCTCGTGCTGGCCGGCGTTCAGGCGCGATTACCAGCCATCGCAGGTCTGCGAATCGAATTCTTGCCGGCGATTGTCGCCTACAGCGCGCTCACATTCAAACAAGGCCGCGCCATTTTTTGCGCGTTCGCAGCCGGTTGCTTGCAAGACGCGCTTTCTGCCGGGCCATTTGGTGTCACCGCTTGCGCCTATGCAATTGCCGCATTAGTGATTACCAACCTCGGTACCGTACTCGACCGCAACCTGCCATTCGTCCCGTTGCTCGCCGGCAGCATCGCTGCCGTTGCCGGCGCCATCGGCGCATTTTGCATCATCGGCGTGACCGGTGCGGCGTTGTTGAAACTCACCGGCATCGCGCTCATTGCCGGTCTCATCACCATCCCGGTGTTTCTCGTGGCGGACGCATGATTATCAACGCGCCATCCTCGGACAACAATCCACAGCTCGGCATCGTGCGCACCGTCATCGGGCTTGGCTTGCTGTTTTTATTGGTAAACTTGTTCCACGTTCAAATCCTCGAACGCGACCGGTACGGTGACCGGGAACAGGCGCAATCACTCCGTCGCATCCGGCTACCGGCAGCGCGCGGCGAAATTGTGGACCGCAACGGCGTCGTCCTCGCCAACAACCGGCCGAGCTACGACGTCGCCATTTCACTCGACCAACTCGGCCGCATCTCGAAACGCCAAGACGTGGCGCGACTGGCCGAGAAAAATATCCAAGCCGTGAGTACCGCGCTCAACTTGCCGGTCACGGTGACCGATGAAAATATTCGCAACCACTACAACCGCCGCCGCCCATTGCCGATGCCGCTCTGGCGCGATTTGCCACCGCAAACCGTCGCCGCGTTTGTCGAACGCGCCGGCAACTGGCCCGGCACTGATCTCCTCGTCACGCCGGTCCGGCAATATCCGAACGGTCAACTCGCTGCGCATCTGCTCGGTTTTTGCGGTCGAGCCGAGCAGACCGAAGAAGAGGAAGTCGAAAATTTCTACTACTACCAACCAGACCGGACCGGTAAGCAAGGCGTCGAACACGCATTTGACAGCGACCTGCGCGGCGCGCCGGGCGGCCACACGATTCGCGTCAATCCGAGCGGCGTCAAAGTCGCCGAGGTCGGCTCCAAACCGGCCGAACGCGGCAACCGGATTGTGCTGACGATTGACGCCCGCATCCAGCGCATCGTCGAAACCGCGCTGGCGCACACGGTTTTGCCGGCCGGTAAGGAATTGCGTGGCAGCGTCGTCGTCCTCGATCCGCGGACTGGCGAAATTCTCGCGCTGGCGAGTGCGCCGGCATTTGATCCGAATGTTTTCAGCCCCGGCACGCCGTCGGCAACGGTTACGGCGGTATTGCAAAACCCCGGCAAACCGATGATTGATCGCGCCGTTGGAGCTTGGTACGCGCCGGGTTCGACGTTTAAGCCGGTCACGTTGCTGGCCGGACTGGAAGCCGGGACGATTGCATCGAGCGATACGGCGACATGTAGCGGAGCGTTGCAAATCGGTAACCGACGGTTTGGCTGTTGGAATTCGCACGGACACGGCCGCGTGGATTTGTTCACCGCGATGATGCAATCGTGCGATGTCTGGTTTTATCAGGAAGGATTGCGAACCGGCGTGGACGCGCTGGCAAAGATGGCCAGCGAATTCGGGCTGGGGCAATCGGCGGATGTGGATTTTGCGCACGATCTTGCCGGCGTGGTGCCGACGTCGGCGTGGAAACGAAGCCAGCGAAACGAGAAATGGTGGGACGGCGACACAGCACAATTGGCCATCGGTCAGGGGTTTTTATTGGCGACGCCGTTGCAGATGGCGAACGTAGCGGCCACGCTCGCCAACCGGGGCACGCGCTGGCGGCCATTTGTGGTGAAGGAAATCGAGTCGCCGGAAGGTCAACCGCTACAGGTGACGCAGCCGGCAGTGCTGGCTCGGTTGAGCGCGCGGCCGCAAAATGTAGAGTTGGTCCGCCAGACGATGCGGGCGACGGTGCAATCCACGCAAGGCACCGGCCATCACGCGGCAATCCGCGGCGTGAATGTCGCCGGTAAGACCGGTACGGCGGAATTTGATTTGCACGAAGCCGGCACGACGCGGCGGATCAATCGGGCGTGGTTCATTGGATTTGCGCCGTACGAGCAACCGAGCGTAGCGGTGGCGATCTTGATCGAGGACGGCGTGAGCGGCGGCCACGTGGCGGCGCCGGTCGCGGGTCAGATTTTTGCCGGCATTTTCCAGTCAAATGTGGAAAGCACCGGCGGAGGCACGGGGTATGTTGATTAACCGGCCACTCAGAAAATTGAAACAGATGGATTGGTTGCTAACATTGGCAATGGTGCTGCTGGCGGTTGGGAGCGTGGCATTTATTTACAGCGCCTCGTACCGGGGGCCGGGGCAGGCAATGCCAGATTATTACCGGATGCAAATCGGGTGGTTTGGCATTGGCTTGGTGTTGTACATCATGGCGGCGGTGATTGATTACCGGCAGATTTGCCAGTGGGCAACGGTCTGGTATGTGCTGGCACTCGTGTTGCTGCTGGTCGTCCTCTTTGCCGGCGCGAAGGTGTACGGCGCACGGCGATGGCTCGGTTGGGGTGGATTCGGGATTCAACCTTCGGAAGTAGCAAAGCTGGCGGTTTTGATTGCGATAGCGTATTATCTATTCCATCGGACGCCGGCAATGACGCGCACTTGGGCGACAATCGGTGGGGCACTGGCGATTGGTGTAGTGCCGTTGATGTTGATTTTCGCCCAGCCTGATTTGGGTTCGGTGGTAATTTTGGTGATGGTGACGCTGGTGATGTTATTCGTGGCCGGCGTTCGTGTGAGGCATTTATTGCTGTTGGCACTGGCAGGGTTGCTGGCGTTGCCGCTGGTCTGGCTGAGAATGAAAGAGTATCAGAAGTTGCGTTTGACGGTGTTTTTGGATCCGAGCCGGGATCCGTTAAATGCTGGATGGAATTTGAATCAATCGTTGATCGCCGTCGGTTCCGGCGGATTGACTGGGAAAGGTTATTTGCAGGGTACGCAGAATTTATTGGGATATTTGCCGCGCACGGTGGCGCCGAACGATTTTCTCTTCAGCGTGATTGCTGAGGAGAAAGGGTTTGCCGGCAGCGTGTGCGTGATTGGGTTGTTTGCCGTCGTTTTGTTTCGTGGCCTGCGGATCGCGGCGGAAGCGCGCGACCGCTTGGGAATGCTGCTGGCGACAGGCATTGTCGCCCTGCTGTTTTTCCATGTCTTCGTCAACATCGGCATGACGATCGGCTTGTTGCCGGTCAAGGGATTGCCGTTACCATTATTGAGCTACGGGGGATCGTTCGTGCTGGCCACCATGACGGCCCT
>JBAWWR010000103.1:0-8822 GCA_037146675.1 Verrucomicrobiota bacterium
CGAATCACATTGTCGCTCTGCGACTCGTGCGCAATCAACGTGTTCTCGCCGTGCAACGACCAGTCGTCACGCAACGGCATCTCTTCCGGTAAATCGCCAATCAACTCAAACTTGCCGGTCGCAACTTCGAGCCAGCCGATGTGACGCTGTTGGCGGACAAGCGCCCGGCCGCCACGATCCAATAACCCGGTGGGCGATCGGTTCCATCCGCCGCGCATCTGTAACGTGTACGCGTCGGGGCCGGTTACCGGAAACGGCGGCTCCACACGTTCAGCAGTGAGCGCATCCACAAAAATCTTCCCGGCCCAAATCAGATTGCCAATTGCCACCGGCGTACCGGCAACAGAGGCCGTGCGTCGCGGATCCACAGATTCACCGGGCGTCCCCCAAACCACTCGTGTGGCGCGCGTGCGCGGATCGAACACGGCGAGACACTGGATCGGATACTGGTGCGTCCAAATGCGCCCGTCTGGTCCAACGCCGTGGGTCATGTGCGTACCGTAGGTGTAATAGTATTCATCCGGTGTTACGTCCGGATACTTGGTCAATTCGTTCGTGGCCGGGTCGAAACAGGTCAGCGACCGGGTCTCCGCAAACCACAATCGACCTTGTCGATCCACGTCTTGTGTCGGGCGACCAAAAGCAGGCGTTTCGCAGGCCACGCGAATCTTGAGCGTCCGCCGATCGATCTCCAACAACTGCTTGCCGGTGTTCATCCAGAGTAGCGGCCGAACCGGATCAATCCCTAAGCATTGTGTACTTGAAACACCATCGAATCCGAGGACGTCTTGCCGGTCGGAATCGATTTCCATGGCAATTAAGTCCGCACCTTTTTGCGAACCGGTCCATTCGCCGAGAAAAACTTGCGACGGTGCGCCGGCAATCGGCGGGCCATAGGATGCAGCCCAGATGCAGAACATATTTTGCCCCGGGGTGCAGAGCTTCTGGAATGTAGGCTTTTTCATAGCGCAATCAGGGGTCGATAGGTTTGCGGGCGCCGGTGATCACGGCGCTGGATTTCCCGGTCGGGATCTTCCGGTTTATCATTGGGCCACATGCGCTTACCGACGGTGACTTCGCCAATGGCGATGCCAACTTCCTTACCGGGCACGCACGCTTTCACATCACCGTTCGGAGCGATAACGCAAGAATCACTACAACCCTGATCGTTCGCAAAACAGGTGTACACCAGCGCCGCGTTGCAATCGCTCGCGCGAACACGCAGGCGTTGCTGGCCCATATCCGCCGCTTCTCCCGGCAGCGTGTAGCCACCGGAGGGATGCAGGATAATCTGTATGCCTTGCGTGGCGAGACAGGCGGTGTGTTCGGGGTATTGAATGTCGTAGCAAATGGCAAACGCGATGCGCCCGAGCCGCGTGTCGGCATAATTGTACCGGCGCCCAAATTCCACCGACTGCTTTTCGTCAATCGGCAGGTGAATCTTCTCATACCGGAGGGCCAGATTGCCGGCTTCATCGGCAAGCAAACCAGTATTGTAAATCTTGCCGGCACGAATGGTAAAGCTAGCAGCGGCAAGGAACATACCGGCTTGCTTGGCTTGCCGGCGCAACCATTTGGTGAAGAGCTGGCCAGACCAAGTGTAGAGCTTCAGCGCATCGGCCCGGGCGTTCGGGTTGAGCGGGATTGTCGGGTGTACGGAGGAGAGCACGCCGGGTGTAAAACAGAATTCAGGGAACAACAGCAAATCAGCTTTGACTCCACGCACTTGCTCTTCGAGGTAACCGAGATATTCTTCGGCGTAGGCGCGGCAATAGGCTTCGTCGTAAGTCGAGGCGCTGATGTTGTATTTCTTGAAGTGATCGTTGCGCGCGACGGGATTGTCTTTGTGACGAGCCATCACGCGATCTTTGGCGCCGAGGATTTGAGCGGTAGCGAGTTTCATAATGCGAGTTCTCCTTGGATAACCGTGGCGACTTGCCGGCTGAGATGCCGGTAGCCGTCGTCGGTAAAATGGCAACCGTCAGACGAAATGAGACGATCCAGATCTGGTAAGGCGCAAGCATACAGATCGTTGATCGCAATGCCGTGCGCGACCATGACGCGGGCGGCAACGGCATTGTAGGGGGCGACTTCTTCAGGTTTGCAGACCAATTTGCCGTCGTCACGCAATGGCGTGCTGGAAGCCCAGACAAGTCTTGCGCCGGTCGTTTGTAGAATTTTAACGCTGGCTTCGAGATTCGCCGCGTACTGCTCCGGCGTAGTACGACGCACACCGTCGCGCTTAAATTTAGCGACACTAGGTTCGAGCGGATCGGCCGTCGGATCGAGATAATGCCGGTCCCAACAGCCCCAGTTGAAATGGATGAGATCGAAGCGTTCCTCACCGAGCCAGGCCTTGAGATTCCGCAGTCCGAATGATGAATACTGGGCATTGCCAGGATTATGCGTGACTCGGACACGACCATCCAATAGCCGCGTCACTTCTGGCGTGTAGCCAAGCGAGATCGAATCGCCGATGATGTAAACGTTCTTCATATCAGTCGGCAAGCTTGCGGAGCAGTCTCACAGTGGCGCGCTCGATTAACTCCGCCGCTTCCACAGCAAACGGCGAACCGAAGCCGCTCATCGTTTCGTAGCCGCCGGCCGCGATTGCGCGCCGGGTGGGAATATAGCCGATGCCGCCGTTGCTCATATGCGCCAGATATGTGAAGGGTAACGGGGAATCGCGTTTGATGGCCAACTGCATTTCGACAAACGGTTCCCCACCGACCGCGACCAACGCGAAATCGCCGAGGCGTATCGCTTGAATCTCGTACGGGAAAGTCGGCTGCATCCGCTGCTGGTCGAGCAAGTCGAGAATGCCAACGGCGTGCAGCCAATCCCGGTTGACTTGCGTGGCGTCGTCCCAGACTGGCGTGCGGTGTTGCCGGAGCACGCGCTTCGACTCGGCGATGACCTGGGCCGGCACCTTGCGCCACCCCAACCGCAAATTGTGACACGCCCAAGCCAAGACCGGCGCGCCAAGCGGCGTCATATTTTCCAGTGCGCGCTTGGTCGATTGCGCGAGGAGTCGTCCCATTGCCCGGTAATCGCCGATTTCCCGCTCGGGCGCTTGGTCAGGACTGAGGTAGTTAGAGGTGACGATGTTGCCGCAGCAACCGTTAACGACCAACGCCGTGCAGTTCGCGCCAAAATGGGTTTCCATTTCCCGGCACCACGCGCCGGGCCAATCCGACGAGGCCTGCGTGCCCCAGTACCCACTGGTCGGATGCGCGGTGTGGTGCAACACGACTGCCACCACGCGCCCGTCGGTTGCCGTGAACGTGACAACGCCCACTTCCGGGTCAATCGGCCCTTCCACATGGAGAATGTCCTGGCTGCACAACGGCGGCTGGCACCGGAGCGTGCCATCGCGCATGATATACCGCCGATTCACCGCGAGGCGACCATCGATCGCCCGGCCGGCCGCAACACAAACCGGCGTGAGCCGCTGCAATGCCAAGCGGACGGACTCCAAAATGCCGGCAACTGCTGGTTCATTGTAACGCGGATCGCCGCCGCGCACCCACGGGAGTTCGTCCGGAATGAGTTTGCAAGAGTCATGACAAAAATCATTGCCGATGTCCGGCGCCGAGTGGTTTTGCGTGGCGTGGAGTAGCACAGCCTCACGCGGAATACCGGTCAGCTGGTGAACGCGTTGCCGAATCTCATTGGCCCACGGAATGTCGATAGCCAAAACATCGACCGACAGAATACAGAATTGCCGGCCCGCTTGTTCGAGCACCAACGCATGCGCGTAGATCGGATCCGCGACACCGCTGCAGGGCCGGCGCCAACCGATGGAGCCGGCGATCTGGATATCGTTGACCGGCGATATGTCAACCTTCGCAGCGCCGGCGCGTAGTGGTTTGGATGAACTGGCAGAATGCATCGCATTACCAGTATTCTGGTTCACACGGTTCATTGGAAAAGATAATTAGCATCAATGCCGTTGCACCAGAACCAGCGCTTGAAGGCTCGACTGAGTTCGTTGCGCATCCGGGCTTCGTCGCGAACAGTCACCGCTTTCGCGAGCGGCTCAATCAGTGAGTTCCATTGGTGGCGGCCAATTACATCGTCCGGCAGAAAGGCCAAAACATTTTTCTCGATTGCGAAATGCTGAAGGTAGCGCCAGTGCACATCCATCAACTGGTTGACGAGTTTTTGCCGGCGGCGTAAGGCAGTGGTGAACTGTTTGACTCGGGACCGAAGTTTGGCTGCCGGCGCGTAGCAAATCGCTTCAAAAATTTCGCGAGATTCGATTGCCAACGGACGGTCCGGTCCAACGACTTTCATTAACTGATCCATTTCCGCCCGGTCCAATAGCAGCCGCCAACGATCCACAGCGTCCCGATGACGAGGCAACCGCGCCTTTAAGCTCCGCGCCTTCGCCAATAAGCCGGTAACCGTCTTTGCGTTAGATTTCAGGAGGGCTTGCGCTCCCCAAGTCGTCTCCAAACCGCAGATCAACTCGGTACCAGCTTTCACGTTCGCCTGGCCAAAGTAGTACCGGGTGTACTCGGTTAGAATTTCTATTGCATCGCGTGACGGATCCCAGAGCCGACCGGCGTAAACCGCCACGTTCAAGTCCGTATACATGCCTTCCGAATACAACTCCGTGCCCCAACCGGCCCGGGCGACGCGTTGCGCTTCGGCGGCCATCCGTTGCGGTGCGGGATTCGCGCCGTTGCTGCCGTACGAACAGAAATAGCAGTCAAACATGCTGATTTCCGGAAACACTGCGCGCGAATATTGCGCCGGCGGCGTGTACTCGCTCATATGATCAGCGTGCGAGAGAATTCCTTGAAACCAGGCGGCATTTGCATCGCACTGCGCGTAAACCATCTTCCGCTCGACTTCATCCATTAACCAAGTCGAGACTACGACCTGAACTTCTGGATTCACTTCCCGTGCGACCGCGGTAATCTTCTCGCCAATCTCGAGAAACTTCTTCCCCCACCGGCCCGGCGCATGCGCACATTGCGCGCAACCACAACCACCTTGGTCATACGGCCAGTGAATATGCACATCGTACTCACCAAGCAACTGCATAACTTGCCGTCGATTCTCGAGTATCATCTTCAACCCGCCGGGCTGCGACGGACAAATCTGACTAAATTGATAAAACCCGCCATGCCGGCCGCTAGGGTCAGCACGCAACGCAGCCGGCGGTTGATAATTAAATCCTTCGTTGCCGAGACCGCCGCTCGCGACTTTCATTCCGCACGCGCGAGCCGTGGCAATCATTCGCCGGAGCCGGCCAATCATCTGCATCCCGCGACTTTCGGGGTCGCGCCAGAAACCGTGCGGAAACCAGTTCATATCGAACCAGAACATCCACGCATCGAAACCCCACAACGCCATTTCTTCAATGTAGCGTTCGACCTGCTCAATTGGCGCCGCCTCGTACCAGTTGTTGAAATGCGTGGCAAAGTACACACCCCGGTTGTACACCGCCGGCGTCCGCGTCTCGTTAATTACCGGCAGCACAACACGGTCTGGCGCAAAGACAAGTTGCCGGAGCAGATGGCCCAAACCGTACAACACACCGCGGCCATCTGTGCCGCTGACTGTCAATTTGCGACCGGCTGTCGTAATCGCATAGGACTGCGGTTGGCCGGCCCGGCCGGTCTCAATCACCAGCTCCCAAGTCGGTTTTGCACATTGGGCCAGCAACCGGACACGCGTCCGCGCCTGCCACCGGTTCTTGAACAATTCCACAGCCTTGGCAACAAGCTGATCCTGAGTACTTACTAGCGTCAACTTGACCATTTAGATTTCTCCCAGCGAGATGTAGAAAAGCCAGTTGGTGAAAACAAGAATACGATTCTCGCCCTTGCGCAGTTTGACAGTAATGCGCTCAGCGTCCGGATGGTAACCGCGCAGCGACTGGCATTGCCAAATCAATTCGTCATTCCACCAGACCGCGTAGCCGGGCGAACCGCCCAGATGTAAAACCGCTTCCGTGTCCTTATCCGATTGCACAATCGCCAAGGCGAATGCGCCGGCGTCTTTGCCAGCTGTGCCGGGCTTGCCGGCGACCACTTCCTGACCCATCGGCATCACGCCGCCGCGTTCGAGCCAACTGCGTTGCCACCAACTCGTCTTCGCGACCTCGGTTTCCCGGTCAAACTTCCGCCAGTCCGTGCCGCCGTTTTCCGGCAATGCCGGCAACTGACTGCTGTCCTTCACTGGAGTTTCCGGGCCAATCAACCAGTCGGTGAGCGTTCCGGGATACAACGAAACTTTCTCAATCATCGGCGCCCGGCAATCCAATGCATCCAGCACGCACCGACCCATCGTCCGCCAACCGTTGATGGTGTGATGCACGCCGTCCGGTCCCCACAAAATCCGACCAGTCTCCGCCGCTGCTCCCGGTAACGAGGCCGCGGTCTGCTCAGCCACCGACGCCGCACGGGTTCCGCCGGCAAACGCCGCGTGAAAATCTACAATCGTACAATCGTAAGTTTTTGCCAAATCACGCAGCACTTCGCCGTACGCCATCACGCCGGCGTCGCGTTCCGGTTTCTTCGGATCATTGATGCCGGGCGGAATACACAACAACATTCTGGCTCCGCTCTGGCGCACCTGTTTTACCATCGCCTCAACATCGCGCCGGTATTCCTCGACCGGTTCCCGGTCGTTGGTGCCGATATTCAAGACGACCAAGTCCGGCTTCAGGTCCACAACATCGTGTTGGAAGCGGAGCTTCAACATCGGAACCTTGTCGCCGGCGATACCGGCATCGTTCTTGATCAGGTTGGGATAACCGTTGACCTTCAGCGTCTCGATTACCCAATCCGTCCACGCCGAGCCATCAGTCAAGCTGTCGCCGACAAACACAATGCGCTGAACACCAGTCATGGTCTTGTTTTCATCTGCCGCGGTGATCCCGGCAATTAACAACGCAAGGATCAGTCCGATCTTCATCTGATAATCATCCAATCCAGCTGCGCATTAGCCGGGGCTGACTTCTCAAATTGGATAGTGAATCCTTTGGCGTCTTTCTTGATGATCGCCCGATTTCCGATCCAGTTCTGTTCCACGAACACGGCATAGTCGCCATCGGCTTCGGTGATCGGAAACGCGACTGTCATACTATTAGCTTTATCTGGCACAGCGACATTCTTGCCGCGCAGATTGCGGGCCGGCGTCTTATCGGCCGAGAGGCCGGTCGTGGTGACCGGGCCGTCAAAACGCGCACCGCCACCGACAAAGGCAAATTCGCCGGTCTCGCGGGAGACAGTCAACGACGCTACTTTCGTTGGCTGGTTGCTTTCCGTGCCGTAGTAGAACCATTTCAACGGCTGGACATGGTGCGGCTGGGTGAACAGAATCGCCGCATTGGCGGTATCGGCTCCGAAACTGATGCCGGTATTGCAGGTGGCGTCGAGGCGCATGAGCTTGTTCCACGGCGGATTCCGGTCGTAATGGCTCGCCTTATCTTTCTCAATATCGCCGGAGGAGTTGCCGTGAACCCAGAGCAGGCTGTCACGCATGACGGCGCCGTTGTTGGCAATATCGAATACCGCCGCCGGGAAGGCGCCCGGAACTTGATCCCACAGCCAGCTGCGGAACGGCGTGGGCTTGAATGGATCCGGCCCGATCGCTTGTTCAACCGCATCACCCGCCGCGAAATCCACTGCCGGATTAGAGGTAAACGGCGTGGGAACCAATTTGATGGTTCGTTTTGGATTGTTCACGCCATCGGCCACATCGTAGGCATTGGCGCCCGGCGCGATGATGTACTTGAGCGGCTGAAGGTGACCGTCGGCGGAGAAACTCTCCGGCTTGTAAAGCGTGGGCGAACACATGGCTTTCGCACCCCACCAATGCCGGATGATCTTCATATCCGTCGTTCCATTGGCATTCTTCGTTACGCTGTCGATCAGATACCAACGCCGGACATCCGTGTTTGGCACATACTCATTTTTTTCATCCACAGCGAAGTAGCGCCCGACGACCGCGTCAGTGATCGGCGCCTCGGCGGAGAAGCGGATCAAGCCGCCCATCTTGAGTGATGGAATCCCGAGCTTATTTTTCTCAATCGTGGTTGGATAAGTCTTCCCTTCGAAGACCGGACATTCCATATCGGGAGTTGAGTCCCAGCCGCCCGGGCGCACAATCATGACGGAGCCGCCGGTAATCCACTTGGCGGGATTCAGGTTGATGATCGGCCGGCCACTGCCGAGTGTGCCGCCGGTCGGACCAGACTGGTACTTGAGTTCGCCAGTTTCCGGACTCCATTTCTCGATTTTACCGCGAAAAATGGCTGTCTCGGATTCGACGAATGCGGCGTAGAGCACCCCGTTTTCGTCGCCGGCAGTTGAGTGAACATCGCTCATGTACTTGAACCGGGCATCGAACAGGTAGTTGTCGCCCTGCGAATAATTATGGCGCCACATCCGGACATCAAACGTCTGATTCTCGGTATGCGAGAAGGTCTCCATGCTCAGCACGTTCACATGGTTCTTGTTGCTGATGAGTGCGCCCTTCTGTACGTCCACATCGGTATCAGCCACGAAGTACCATGACTTCTTAGCTTGATCGTACCCCAGCGATTTGACGCAGAGGCGCGGCACGCCCCCGCTATACTGCAAACCATTGACAAACTCGCCGGGGAAAATCCCGCGGATTGTAGCCACATAGAACCGCTGATCCTTGCCGGCCGTGACTGGTTCCTGCAACCAATCGTGATAACTGGTGGAGCCGTGGAGAATCGTGTTCTTCAATGACAGCAACGGGAAATAGCCCCAGTGCGGCAAACTCTCGCCTGGCGCTAGATTTAATGTCCGCTGAATCACCATTCCGTCGGCTTGTGG
>JBAWWR010000104.1:0-8734 GCA_037146675.1 Verrucomicrobiota bacterium
TTGCCAAGATATTTGTTAATCGTTTTGGCTTTCGCCGGCGACTCAACAATGACGAGATTTTTTGCCATTTTAAAACTTTAAGCTGAATTGCGCACGTATTGCCGTCCGGGAAGTTGTCGCACCACCCGCTTCATTTCCAGCGCGAGCAACGTGGCTGAAACGCACGCGCTTGTCAACCCGCTCCCGCGAATAATTTCATCCACCAGCGTTTCTTCATTGCTGATTAGCGCGAGCACTTTTGTCTCATGCTCGGTGAATTGCAACGCCGGCCGTGCCGCTTGACCGGTATCATCCGACTTCTCGCGTTTCGGCAACAAATACTCAAACTCAGTCAAAACATCTTCGGCGTCTTCCGTCAACTTCGCGCCATCCTTGATTAGCCGGTTCGTTCCGCGCGACAATATCGAGTCCGCCCGGCCCGGCACCGCAAACACTTCCCGCCCCTGCTCCAGCGCCTGCTTCGCCGTAATCAACGCACCGCTTTTCAAATTCGCTTCCACCACCACCACGCCGAGCGACCAACCGCTGATAATCCGGTTCCGCATCGGAAAATTCTGCCGGTCTGGCGGCACGCCGAATGGAAATTCGCTCACCACCGCCCCACCTTTCGCCACGATTTCATCCGCGAGATTTTTGTTTTCCGGCGGATACACCGTGTCAATGCCACAACCAATCACCGCCACCGTCCGTCCTTTGGCCTGCAACGCGCCGGCATGCGCCGCCGTATCAATCCCACGCGCCAAACCGCTCACCACCGTCACGCCGACGCGCGCGAGCTGATATGCGAGCTTCCGCGACATTTCCTGCCCGTACAACGTCGTGCGCCGGGAACCGACAATGCCAATTGCTAGCGCATCGCGCTCTGTCAACGTTCCGCGCACATACAACACCAGCGGTGGATCATAAATCTCACAGAGATTCTTCGGATAATCATTGTCCGCGCGTGTCACCGCACGCACACCAGCCTTCTCAATCCGACTCAACTCCGCGTCGAGATCAATGCCGGCACGCCAGTCAGAGATGTTACCGGCGGTATCAGCACCAACACCATTCACCTGCTGGAGTTCAGCCCGGCTCGCGGCGAGAATATTTTCCGGTTGCCCAAACTGGTCCAGCAACGCGCGCACCCGCACCGGCCCGACGCCGTTAATCATGTTGAGCGCGATGTAGGCTTCGCGAGGCGTCACTGTTTCCTGCGCAGCCGGAGTTCTAGCTGCGGTTCCTTCAGTAAATCGTAGTTTTTCAGCAAGCGTAAAATCTGGAGTAAATCAGATTTCTCATAATTCCGGTTGGTCTTCACGCTGGTCAGCAAGTCTTGCAGAATCGCGCGGAACGAAATCACGCCATCCACGCCTTTAGCCCGCAACAACTCGATGCTTCGCTCCCTCATTTTCGCATCCCGTGGCAGGCCGGGAATTACTAAAATTTTCAATAGCCCATCTGCGCCAATCAAACGGCGCGCTTCCTCGACGGCTTTCGGCTCGACGAAACGGAAGATTTTCGGTTGGTGCGTAAGCAACCCCGGCGCGAATACTTCCGTGTGCCAGCCCTTCACCGCCACCACCGCGCGTGCCACCGACCGGAGCATGGCCGGTGTGATTTCAAAATCTAGTGGCGTCTCCGGCAACGTCGCCACTGGATTCAATACGATTAAATCCACTTCCTCGTTACCGGTCTTCTGCCGCGTTTGCACGATGTACTTGCGCCGCTGGCAAACCAAAAATCCGTGCAGTTCAAAAAACTCCCGGACGATATTCTCATCAACGGCACTCATTCACGACCTCCTCAATGTCCGCATCCGTGACTGCATCGCTCACCACCGCCTTGCCGATCCGCTTCAGCAACACGAACCGCAACCGGCCGCCGACCGCTTTCTTGTCTAAGCGCATCGCCTCGCGCATGGCCGGTAAATTGTAGCCTTCGCCCACGAGCACCGGCAAGCCGCTCGCCCGGCACAACTTCACAATCCGTTGCGCCTCCGCCGCCGGCAATCCTGCGTGTCGCACCGACAACCGGGCGGCGCAATTCATCCCAATCGCAATCGCCTCGCCGTGCAACAGCCCGGTATAATCCGCCAACGCTTCCATCGCGTGACCAATAGTATGGCCGAAATTTAAAATCGCGCGCAATCCACCTTCGCGTTCGTCCGCGCCGACAACCGCCGCTTTGATTTCACAGCACCGACGCACCGTCTCCGCCAACGCCGCCGGTTCCCGGCGCAACACACGCCGGTAATTCTCCTCCAACCAACCGAAAAATTTTGCGTCGTAAATCGCTCCGGTCTTGATCACCTCGGCAAAACCGGCGCGCAATTCGCGTTCCGGTAATGTCGCCAACGTCCCGGTATCAGCCAATACCAATCGCGGTTGATGAAACACGCCAACGAGATTTTTCCCTTGCGGCAGGTTCACACCAGTTTTTCCGCCGACTGAACTATCAACCTGCGCCAGCAAGGTCGTTGGCACTTGCACAAACGGTAGCCCGCGCAAATACGTCCCGGCTACGAAACCGGCCAGATCGCCCGCCACGCCACCGCCTAACCCGACCACGAACGAGTGCCGGTCAAGACCCAACCCCGGCATTTTCTCCAACAGACGATTAGCTTGCCGGAGCGATTTCGATAATTCTCCAGCCGGTATTGTCAGAAGTTTGATTGCAAACCCGCCCGCCTCCAGCGCCGCCACCAGCTTGTTGGCGTACAACTGTTCGACAGTCGTGTCCGTAATGATGATGCCGCGTTTGCCAAGTTTGGCCGCAGTAAAATAAGTTGCCGCCTGATTGATCAGTCCGCGACCAATAAGAATATCGTAACTCCGCTCACCCAACTTAACTTGCACCCGCTTGTTTCCGTCAGAAGCCATAAATAATAGCCAATACTCGCCCCGCGCCGAGCTTGTCAACCCTCAAACCTGATCGCCAACACCCGCCGGGTCTGCCCGGTCACCTTGAATGGCTCGGCAATCCGGTGACCAACCACCCACGCAATCCGGCCATCCGCCGCGCAAAGCAATGGCACCCGGCCACGCTGCCGGCGCGGCACTTTTTCGTCCACAAAGAAATCCTGTAACTTCTTTTCGCCGGTCATGCCAAGTGGCTGGAACCGGTCGCCATCCCGCCATGTGCGCACAAACAAACCATCTCCAAGCGCATCGGCATCAAACCGTTCGCCGGCCTCGCCAACAACAAATCGAACACCAAGTTCAGCAATCACCGTGTCACCGTTGAGACTTACCGGCCACTGACCGACAACCGGAACCGGTGCCGAACCTTTTTGAAGTCCATCGTAGTCGCGATAGACAATCACGCCACCCGGTAATGACACTTCATCACCCATCGCCAAACCTCGCACCGCTTCCACCTGTTCGAAACTCACCTCACCTAACCACGCGCGAATGGTCCGGCGTTGCGCTGCCACCGGATCGTCTTCCGCTTCGGCGCGCAAAATCTCTGCCGTTCGCCGTAACACATCGCGGATACCAGGATTGTATTCGCGCTCCAGCAATGGTAACAGCTCATGCCGAATCCGGTTGCGCAGAAAACGCCGGTTCGCATTGCTCGAATCTTCCCGGCAGTTCAGCCCTTGCGCGTTGAGATACTCAAGAATTTCAACCCGGCTCACTTCCAATAATGGCCGAACGACACGCACCCGCCCAATCTGGCGGTCCGCGCGCATCCCGCTCAACCCAGTCGGACCGGCGCCGCGAATCAGGCGCAACAAAAACGTCTCAACTTGATCGTCGGAGTTATGCGCGAGCACCAATGTGGGAATCCCGGTCGCCTCAGCCACGCGCTCGAAAAATGCCAAACGCGCCTGCCGACATGCGTCTTCATCCGGCGCGACCGACTGCGATTCAATTGTCACCGGCAAGCCGTGCTGACTTGCCAGTCGCCGGACAAATTCCGCATCAGCATCGCTCTCCGCGCCGCGAAGTTGGTGATTAAGATGTGCAATGTGCGGCCGGTGACCGAGCTTCACAAGCACGTCGAGTAATGCGACAGAATCCGGACCGCCGGAGACACCGACGAGCAAGTGCTGGCCGGGCTCGAGCAATTTCGCAAGCGCTGATTGGGCTTTGGCTAACAAATGGTCAGGTGCGTCTGCCCGCCCATATACGGCGCGAGCAAGTCCGGCAACTTCACGCTGCCGTCGGGCTGCTGGTAGGTTTCCAGTAGCGCGACGTATAACCGCGCCAACGCCGTGCCGCTGCCGTTGAGCGTGTGCACAAACCGGTTCTTGCCGGCAGCGTCTTTAAACTTAATATTCGCCCGGCGCGCTTGAAAATCTTCGCAGTTCGAACAGCTCGAAACTTCGAGAAAACCATTTTGCCCCGGCGCCCAGACTTCGATGTCATAGGTTTTCGCCGACGAGAATCCCATATCGCCGGTGCAGAGCAACACGACCCGGTAATGCAGGCCGAGCAATTGCAAAACGCGCTCCGCATTGGCAAGCATCTTCTCCAACTCGTCGTAGCTGGTTTCCGGTTTCGTCAACTTCACCATCTCGACCTTGTCGAATTGGTGGACGCGAATCATGCCGCGCGTTTCCTTACCGGCCGCGCCCGCTTCCCGGCGGAAGCACGGCGTGTAAGCGCAGTAACACATCGACAACTGCTCTTCCTTCAAAATCTCGTCGCGATGGATATTGGTCACCGGCACTTCGGCGGTCGGCGCGAGATAAAGTTCATCATCGCGCAGCCGGTACATATCCTCCTCGAACTTTGGTAACTGGCCGGTCCCAATCATTGCCTCCCGCTTGATCAAAAACGGCGGGAAGACTTCCGTGTAACCGTGTTGCGTCGTATGCAAATCGAGCAGAAAATTAATCAGCGCTCGCTCCAACCGTGCGCCGGCACCTTTGTAAAGAATGAATCCGCTTCCGGAAATTTTTGCCGCCCGCGCAAAATCGAGAATCCCAAGTTTCTCGCCGATTTCCCAATGCGGCTTCGGCTGAAAAGCGAATTCCGGCTTCGTTCCCCACCGGCGCACTTCTGGGTTGTCTGCTGAATCCTTGCCAACCACCACCGATTCGTGCGGCAGATTTGGAATCACCAATAACACACCTTGCAACTGCGCCTCGACCGCTGCGATTTCCTGGTCGAGCGCCGCGATCTTGTCACCGACCTGCTTCATCGCCGCCATCGCCGGGCCGGCATCCTGCCCTTTCGACTTCGCAACGCCGATTTCCTTGCTCACCTTGTTGCGCTCGGCCTTCAGACCATCGCTCTCCGTCGCCAGCTTGCGCCGCTTCTCATCGAGCGCAGCAATCTCGGCAACTCGCGCCTCGTCGCCGCGACCGCGCATCGCCAACCGCTGCTTCACCAGTTCCGGATTTTCACGAATCAATTTAATGTCGAGCATCGTTAAATCCTCACTGCCGCGAGCGCCTCGGCCAGTTTTTCCGGTTGTTTGCCGCCGGCAGTTGCCAGTTCGGGACGACCGCCGCCGCCACCACCGCATTGCTTGGCAATCTCGCCGACAATCTTACCGGCGTTCTTGCCGGCGCTCACGAGATCGGGTGTCACGTAACAAATCAATGACACTTTGCCGTCGGCCACACCGCCAAACACCACCACGGCACTCGTCAGCTTCGGTTTCATCGCGTCGACGACGGCGCGCAACAGATTAGCGTCCGCCTCGCCGAAATTGTGAACGAGCAGATTCCCCCGCAGCTTGCCGAGCAATTCTTCGGCAATTGCCGGCGCTTTGGTCTGCATCTCCGCCTGCCGTTGCTTGGCAAGTTGTTTTTCCTGTTCAAACGCTTTCGCGCGCTCAGCTTCCGCGGCTGCGCCGGCTTTCTGCTGTTCGATAAATTCTATCGCAAATTTGCCGCAAACCGCTTCAGCGCGACGGATGCCGGCGGCGATGGCGGATTCACGCATGATCTTGAACAAGCCGATGTCGCCGGTATTTCGGACGTGTGTGCCGCCACATAATTCCATCGAGAATCCATCAAACTTACCAGCACGGCCGCCGGCTTGGAGTACGCGGACGACGTCGCCATATTTCTCGCCAAAGAACTGCTGGATACCGGCATTCTTTTGCACTTCGGCAAACGATACATCGCACCAGTAGACCGGCTCGTTAGCTTTGATGCGCTCATTCACCAAGCGTTCGATGTCGGCAAACTGTGCGTCTGAAAGTTTTTCAGGATGGTTGAAGTCGAACCGGAATCGGTCCGGCGCGACGAGCGAACCGCGTTGCCGGGCGTCTTTGCTGACGACCTCGTGCAATGCCCAGTGAAACAGATGCGTCGCCGTGTGATGCCGCTGAATGTTGGCCCGCCGTTCCGCGTCCACCGCCACGCGCACTCCCTCGCCGACTTCCGGCGCGCGACCGGCCACTAATTTCGCCCGATGGACAAAAAGTTCGCCTTGCTTCTGCGTGTCGAGCACTTGCAAGCGACCGATTCCGCTCCGGTCGTGTCCCGGCACGTGAATCACACCGGTGTCGCCGACTTGTCCGCCCATCTCGGCGTAACACGGCGTCTGATTGAAAATGATACTAAACTCGCCTTCCACCGGCGACACCACTTCTACGACGGCTTCAGCTTCAAGATTGTCATAGCCGAGGAATTTTGTCGGCTCAACTTGCAATCCTTCGCTCTCAACCGTGACCACCGACTTCTTTTTTGCGTGATCTTGCCGGGCGCGCTGGCGTTGCTCTTCCATCAACTTCTCGACGCCGGTCGAGTCAACAGTTAAACCGCGTTCGCGCGCCAGCAACTCAGTGAGATCCAGCGGAAAGCCGTATGTGTCATAGAGCTTGAACGCCTCGTTGGTCGGAAATATTTTTGTCGTCAAGCCGGCCACAGCTGCCTCGAACAATTCGAGACCTCGGTCGAGCGTGCGGTTAAAACTTTCTTCCTCGGCACGCAGCGTCGCTTGGATGCGATCCCGATTGCGGCGCAATTCCGGAAAGGTGCCGGCGAAATTATCCACCACCACATCCACCAGCTTGTAAAAGAATGGCTCGTGAAAACCGAGGTTACGACCGTACCGGACGGCGCGGCGCAAAATGCGGCGCAACACGTAGCCGCGGCCTTCGTTCGATGGCACGATGCCGTCGGCAATGGCAAAACTCAGACACCGGATGTGATCGGCAATGACGCGAAAGGCGATGTCTTCTTTACCCGGTAGGGTCGAGGCATATTTCTTGCCGCTCAATTCCTCCAACCGGCGGAAGATCGGCGTGAACACGTCGCTCTCATAGTTGGAGATGGTGCGCGTGAAATCCGTGAAGTCGGCCGTGCATTGCATGATGCCGGCCACGCGCTCAAAGCCCATGCCGGTATCCACGTGCCGGGATGGCAACATGCTGAACCGGCCGTCGGGATTGGCGTTAAACTGGATGAATACCAGATTCCAAATCTCAATGCACTGCGGTGTACCGGCGTTGACTAACCGCGCACCGCCTTTGCCATCAAGCGTGAGGTCAATGTGCAATTCGCTGCACGGGCCACACGGACCGGTATCACCCATCATCCAAAAATTATCTTTCCGATTGCCGGGGACGACGTGATCGACTGGCAGATAATTCAGCCAAAGTTCCTTCGCTTCCGTGTCGGCCGGTGTTTTGTCGTCGCCGCCGAAGTATGTGGCGTAGAGCCGTTCCGGCGGAAATCCCCACCGGTTGACGAGCAGTTCCCACGCCCACTCAATCGCCTCACGTTTGAAATAGTTTCCGAAGCTCCAGTTGCCGAGCATTTCGAAAAAGGTGTGGTGATAGGTATCAATGCCAACATCTTCGAGGTCGTTGTGCTTGCCACCGGCGCGGATGCACTTCTGCGTGTCGGCCGCGCGGCCAGGCGTATATGGGCAATTGGTCTGACCGAGAAAGATCGGCACAAACTGATTCATGCCGGCATTGGTGAATAGCAAGTTTGGCGAATCCGGCAACAGCGATGCCGATGGCACGATGGTGTGCTGTTTCTCGCGAAAGAAATTTAGGAACGATTGGCGAATCTCTTGGCTCGTCATAGTCGCTAGATACTAGCCAAACCGCGCCGGTAACACCAGCGCAGTTTGCCGGAATGGCGGTGCGGATTTTTTCATATCGAAACTTGCCGACTGATTCAGTAGGATACCGGCGCTTGGCTATGAAAACGATCCGGTATGACCAATCTGATTTCGACGCCGCGCTCACCAGCGCGCTAGCGGTCAACAGCCTCTTCGACTCACAAATCGAAGACCGCGTCCGCAGTGTCATTAGCGAGGTGGAAACCCGTGGTGATGCCGCCGTACTGGAACTCACCGAACGCTTCGACAAAGTCAAACTCACTGCCCGCGACCTACGCGTCACACCGCCGCGCACCACCAGCAACGCCGCGCTCCGCAAAGCGATTGCGGTGGCGAACAGGAACATTGCCGAGTTCGCCCGCCGTGGATTACCGGTGGCGTGGACAATGCGCAACGCTCAAGGCGCGCGCGTCGGCGAAAAATTTGATCCAATCCGGCGGGTCGGCATCTACATCCCCGGCGGCACTGCGCCGTTAGCTTCAACGGCATTAATGACGATTACGCTGGCGAAAGTTGCCGGCTGCAAAGAAATTGTGGCGTGCACGCCGAGCATAAATCCGGATTTGCTCTATGCTCTCGGCGTGGCCGGCGCAACGGAGGTTTACCGGGTCGGCGGCGCACAAGCCATTGCCGCCATGGCACTGGGCACGGCTACAATTCGGCCGGTCTTGAAAGTATTCGGCCCCGGCAACGCCTACGTCACTGCCGCCAAGAAATTG
>JBAWWR010000105.1:0-8694 GCA_037146675.1 Verrucomicrobiota bacterium
TTCGTCTCAGCGGCGATATCCGCATTCGTGGATATCTTTCAGATAAAGCCAACGCGCAGGATGTGGGTATTAGACATAATGACGGACCGGACGCGCAATTCATTACCCAGCGGACACGGGTCACCGTGGAAGCCGATCTTGAAGACCACGTCACCGCAGTCGTGACGCTTCAAGCGGCAAGCATCTGGGGTGATTACAATAGTGGCTTAAATGATTACGCTGGCACCGGTCGTGCCGGAATGGTCGGCGTGAGCGAAGCTTATGTCCAGCTCCGTGAGCTGTTCTATAGCCCAGCGACCTTGAAACTCGGTCGTCAATCCTTGAACTACGGCACTGGCCTCATCATCAGCAGCGCTGATCAGATGTACACCTTTGATGCCGGTCGCTTGGTTTTGGATTATCATCCATTGACCATCGACATCGTTGGCGCGCAATTGGCCAATACACAAGAGTTCTCGCCGGCAGCATCCGAAGGCAATGGTCAGTCCGACATGCTGTTCGTTAACGGCAAGTACGAAGTGAATGGTTCAGTGGTTAAAAATATTGAAGGTTACTTCGGCTGGGCATCGCAAATGCGGACACCGCAACAGTTCGGAATTAACACGGCCACCACACCCTCACCGCTACTCATCGGTCTCCGGACGGACTTGACTCCGTGGGAAAACTTGACCGCCTCATTGGAAGGTGCCTATGAGTTTGGCAATGCCAATAGCAGTGAGACCATTATCTATGGCCCTTCGCACGCGGGCGACAAGACCATTAGCGCCTTTCTGCTGAATGCGGCTTTGAAATACACCTTGAAAGGTGTTGTCTGGACGCCGGTGTTCAACGCGAGCTACACCTACGCCTCTGGTGACAGCCTGGTTGGTAATGCAGATCATAGCATGAATACCAGGCATACTTTCGTGCCGTGGTTTGGGATGGCGGAAGGCTACAACGGCTACGTATTTGCTCCAGCGCTGTCGAACATCCAGATTTTCAATCTGGGCGCCTCAGTCAAGCCGGCGGCAAACACCACCTTGGCTTTGCAAGGATATTACTACCTGAAGGCTAATCGCAATGGCATCGTTTCGAGCGATCCTAACGCCAACCTGGGTGGCTTAGGGAGTAGTTCGATGTACAACGATTCACGTGATGTCGGTGCGGAAATCGACGCAATTGTTGGCTATGACTACAGCAAAGACGTCCGCTGCCAATTGGTCTACGGCGCGTTATTCCCGAATACTGCCATGGAAGGCATCTCCCGCACGATTAGCCAAGTGCGTGGCGAACTCAACGTTAAGTTCTAAGCGCGCTTAGAATCAGACTTACCGGAAGGCCCCCGAGCAATCGGGGGCTTTTCCTTTTCCCGAAATGCTTTGGGGTTGAACGCACCCGCCACCTGTGGCAATAGTCTCACCATGAACTGGCTTCGCACCTGTTTGGCTCTGCTATTGACCGCTCTGTCCACACGCGCTGACGTCATTAAAATCATTTCCAGCTTACCGCGCACTGGCAGTGCCAACGGGCAGACTACCTCAATGGTCAACGGCATCAAAATGGCCATTGCCGAAATCGGCGGCCAGATTAACGGCACCCCCATTACCTATGAAGATTGGGACGATTCCTCACCTGAACGTGGGCAGTGGGATCCAGCCCTCGAAGCCGCCAACGCTCAGCGCGCCGTCAAAGACCAATCAATTCTCGCCTACATCGGCACCTACAATTCCGGTGCCGCCAAAATCGCGATGCCGATTCTCAACCAGGCCCACCTCGTGATGGTCAGCCCGGCGAACACCTATCCCGGTCTCACCAAGCCCGGCACCGGCGAAGCCAATGAACCGGCCGTCTATCGTCCCACCGGCCTGATCAACTATTTCCGGGTCGTGCCGGCGGACGACATTCAGGGCGATGTGGCGGCGCATTTTGTCAGTGAATTTCTCGGTGTGAAAAAGGTCTTCATCCTCCACGACCGCGAACTCTACGGCAAAGGTGTGGCCGATGTGTTTAAGCGCGTTGCCGGCAAGCTCGGCCTCGCAGTCGTCGGCTATGAAGGGATTGACCCGAAAGCGGCGAATTACCGGTCACTCGTCACCAAGATTCGCAGCAGCGGTGCCGAGCTGGTCTATTTCGGCGGCACCACGCAGACCAATGCCGGCCAGATTTCCAAAGATCTCGTTGCCGGCGGTGCAAAAGTGAAAATCATGATGCCGGACGGTTGCCGAGAAAACGCGCTTATCGAATCCGCCGGCAAAGACAATCTCGATGGCCGCGCCTACGTGACCTTTGGCGGCTTGCCGCCGAGCGAGTTGAAAGGCAAAGGCCGGGAATTCTACGAAGCGTACAAAAAGAAATTCAACGCCGAACCCGAAGCGTACGCCGTCTACGGCTACGAAGCCGGCAAGGTCGCGCTCACCGGTATCCAGCGCGCCGGCAAGCTCGACCGTGAAGCCGTCCGCGCCGCTGTGGCCGGCATTCAGGATTTTGACGGCGCGCTCGGCAAATGGGGTTTTGACGCCAACGGTGACACCAGTCTCAAGGTCATGATCGTCGAACAAATCAAAAACGGCCAGTTCGTGCCGGTTAAAATTGTCGGGCAATGAATCTTGTAAATCGCCCGGCATTTCTTAAACTAAAACCATGAAATATTTTTATGCCGCAATGCTGGTTGCCGGCCTCGTGCTGGCGCGGGTGCCCGGTAGCGTCGCCGAAGATGCGACCATCGGTCTGCTCGATGAGAAAGTCAGCAAGTTGACCGCGCAGGCGGAGGATTTGCAGTTCCGGTACCAGCAACTCCAGAAAACTATCGAAAAAATTCAGACCGACCTTGTCGAATTACGCCGCGCCGCAGCCACCAGCGGTGGAGTCTCACCGGCGGAATTAAAAGCTGTCGAGGACCGGATCACCGCTGTGGACGCGGCTCGGCAAAAAGACCGGCAAGCGATTATCGAGCAACTCGCCAAGGAATTATCCGGTGGCGGTTCCGGCAAGACCGCGCCCGTGGTGACCGGCGACGGTAAAGAACACGTTGTTCAAAAAGGCGAGACCTTGAGTTCGATTTCGAAAGCGTGTGGCGTGACCGTGGGTGATTTGCGGAAAGCGAACAGCCTGGCCGGTAACGAAATCAAAATCGGTCAGAAGCTCGTCATTCCGAAATAAGCCTGCTTAAGCTTTTTCCGGCCGGTTACTGTCCCAATTGACGGCTGGCGCCGCGCTGGCTTTCCGTTCCCATTGCCGGCGTGGCACAACGCAGGCGGCGGTTAATTTCTCGGCGTCAACTTTGAGATAAATAGTGTCTTCGCCGAGCATGGCTTCCAATTCATCCACGAATGCCTGTGATGGCGTGACGCCGTATTGATCGTGGGCTTCAAGGAACACCAACTGGCCTTCAGGGTAGATGAAGCAAAACATTACCGGCACGCTGCCGGTATGTTTGCGGAGAATGGTCTGGATGCGCTGGAGCGTCTCCTCGGTGGCAGTGCTGGCTTGGAGCCGGATGTGGACGGCTTTCGTAAACCGTTTGGGCACTTCCGTCAGCGGGATGACTTGCTCGGCGTTAATTTTGGGTTTGTCATCGCGCAGATTGACCGTGCCGGTCACGAAAACCGGCGCGTCGACTTGGAGGACCGCTGCGCATTTGGCGTAAGCGTCCGGAAAAATCACCACCTCCAGCAGGCCGTCGAGATCTTCGAGGATGAGGGTGGCCATCGGTTTGTTTTGTTTAGTCAGGCGCGGTTGGAGTTTGCTGATGATGCCGCCGATGCGCGTGGCTTGACCATCCGGTAACGCGGCGAGCTGCGCCGTCGAAACCAGTTCATACCGGCGCAGGATGTCGGCAAACTGAGTGAGCGGGTGGCCGGTCACGTAAAAGCCGAGCAGCTCTTTCTCGAATGCGAGCATCTCGCTCTGCGCCCACTCAACCACCGGCGCCTTGCCCGGCGCCTGTTGCCGAGCGGTAGCCGGTGCCGCGTCAAATAACGCCGCTTGGCCACGCTCCCGGTCGCGCTGGACAGCGGCGGCACGGTTTAATTGATAATCAATCTCGGCAAACAGCTGCGCGCGGGACGGGTTCTGCGCGTCAAACGCCCCGCACTTGATGAGGCATTCGATCACCTTCCGGTTGACGACGCGGGTATCGATGTAGTCACAGAACTCGGCGAGCGATTTGAACTTACCGGCGGCTTGACGGACGGCGATGATATTTTGCACGGCGATTTCGCCGACATTTTTAATCGCAGCGAGGCCGAAACGAATCTGGCCGTTGTCCACCGTGAACCGGACGCCGCTTTCGTTGACGTCCGGCGGCAGAACGGCAATTTTCATCTGCCGGCACTCGTTGATGAAGAGTTGGATTTTTTCGGTGTTCGCCAGTTCGTTCGACAATAGCGCCGCGAGATACTCGACCGGATAATTCGCCTTTAGCCACGCGGTCTGGTAGGCCACGACAGCGTAGGCGGCACTGTGGGATTTGTTGAAACCGTAGCCGGCGAACTTGGCGAGCAGGTCAAAGATTTGTTCGGCTTTGGCGCGCGGGATGCTGTTTTTCTCGTGACAGCCTTTGACGAACTTCTCGCGCTCTTTGGCCATCTTTTCTTTGTCTTTTTTACCCATCGCACGGCGTAGCATGTCCGCGCCGCCGAGCGTATAACCGGCGAGCGCGTTCGCCGCCTGCATGACCTGTTCCTGGTAGACAAAGACACCGAAAGTTTCCTTGAGAATGGGCTCCAACAACGGATGGTCGTACTCGACCTTTTCTTTGCCGTGTTTCCGCGCGACGTAGGCCGGGATCATTTCCATCGGGCCGGGCCGGTAGAGCGCGATCAGGGCGTTGATGACATCCACCGAATCCACGCCAATCTGCCGGCACAGGTCGCGCATTCCGCCGGATTCAAGCTGGAACAGCCCGATGGTATTGGCCTTGGCTAGGAGCTCGAACGTCTTCTTGTCGTCGAGCGGAACGGTCGCCATGTCGGGCCGTTGGCCAGTAGTTTGCTGGATCAGGTCGAGCGCGTCCTTGATGACGGTCAACGTCTTCAGCCCGAGAAAATCCATTTTCAACAAGCCGAGCTCGCCGAGTGGATTCATCGAGTACTGCGTCACGATGTCGGTCGGGTTCGTGCCGGTTGTAAGCGGGACAATGTTGGTCAACGGTTCCGCGCCGATGACCACGCCGGCGGCGTGCGTGGAGGCGTTCCGGGAAACGCCTTCAAGGATCTGGCCGAGGTCGAGAATGCGTTTGACCATCGGCTCGTTCGTGTAAGCGGTCTTGAGGTCGAGGCTCATGTCGAGCGCCCGCTTCAAGGTCATATTCAGGTCCGGCGGAATCATCTTGGCGATCCGGTCGCAGTCGCCGTAGCTCTGGCCGAGCACGCGTCCGATGTCGCGCACGACCATCTTCGCGCCGAGCGTGCCGAACGTGATGATTTGCGCGACGTGATCCGCGCCGTATTTTTGCCGGACATACTCGATGACTTCCGGTCGCCGGTTGTAACAGAAATCCATGTCGATATCCGGCGGGGAGACACGTTCGGGATTTAGAAATCGTTCGAAGAACAGGCCGTACCGGAGCGGATCAATATCGGTGATCTTCAGCGCATAGGCGACCAAGCTGCCGGCGGCGCTGCCGCGGCCGGGACCGACCGGGATGTCGTGGCTTTTTGCGAAATGCACAAAATCCCAGACAATGAGAAAATAGCTCGTGAAGCCTTGCTTCTCGATGACGGCCAATTCGAGGTCAACGCGGTCGTGGATGGCCTTGCTGGGGTCGCTGCCGTATCGGTCGCGCACGCCGGCGTCTACGAGTTGCCGGAGATATTTGTCGCGCGGAATTGTATCCGGCGGGTGATAAACCGGGAAGCGCAACTTGCCAAACTCAAACTTGAAGCTGCATTTTTCAGCCACTTCTAGCGTGTTGCTCAGCGCTTCCGGGACCTCGGCAAATAGGGCGTGCATTTCGGCCGGTGTCCGCAAATAAAACTGTTCCGGCACGTACCGCATCCGCTTTTCTTCGGCGACTTGCGATTGAGTCTGGAGGCAGATTAGGCAATCGTGCGCTTCCCAATGATCGCGTTCGACATAATGCACGTCGTTGGTCGCCACGAGCGGTAACTTGAATTCCTTTGCCCACTGGATGAGCTGCCGGTTGACCTTGCGCTGATCGGCGATGCCGTGGTCTTGGAGTTCGAGATAAAAATCACCGGGCGCAAAAATTTGCCGGTATTCGTCCAGCGCGGTCTTGGCCTGCTGGAGTTGGTCGCCGGCAATCTTGTACGGCACCTCGCCCTTAAGGCAGGCGGTCAGGCCAATCAGGCCTTGCGAATGTTCTGCGAGCAGCGCTTTGTCAATTCGTGGCTTGTAATAAAAGCCGGTCAGATTGGCTTCAGTCACGAGCTTGATGAGGTTTTTGTAACCGGTCGCGTCCTTCGCCAGTAAAATCAAATGGTACGCCGCGTCACGGGCGCTGGTCGCTTTCTTTTCGCGCCGGTCACCGGGGGCGACGTAAACCTCGCAGCCGATAATTGGTTTAATGCCGGCATCGGTCGCCGCCTTGAAAAATTCCACCGCGCCAAACATTCCACCGTGATCGGTGATTGCGATGGCCGGCATGTGGCAGGCGTGGGCTTTGTTGACGACATCGGCGACCCGGCACGCTCCATCGAGCATAGAATACTCGGTGTGCAGATGGAGGTGGACGAAGTCGGAATGTTTCATGCGCGCGCGCCGGTCACTCTAGGAGCAGGTTGCGCCGAGCGCAAGATTTTACCACTGGATAACGCAGGAAGCCCACGTCAACCCACTACCGAAGACGATTAGCAGAATTAAATCGCCGCGCTTGAATCGGCCTTCCCGAGCGGCTTCATCCAGCGCAACCGCCACCGACGCCGCGGACATATTGCCGTAGCGTTGTAGATTCAAATAAACCTTTTCCATCGGCGCGCCGAGCCGGTCGGCCAAGGCTTCGATGATTCGCAGATTGGCCTGGTGCGGGATGACACACTGAATGTCGGCAATCGTCAGGTTGCATTTTTGCAAGGCATCTTCGGCGGCGGTTTGCATTGCGATGATGGCCTGTTTGTAGACTTCCTTGCCGGACATTTTTAGGTAATGCATCCCGGCACTGACAGATTCCTTGGAGGCTGGGAATTTTGAACCACCGGCCGGCATGAGCAGAATATCTGCTTGCGACCCATCCGCGCCCATGCAGGTAGTCAAAATGCCGTGTTCCTCACCGCGGCTGCGCAAAATTGCCGCGCCGGCGCCATCGCCAAATAGCACGCAGGTGCTCCGGTCTTGCCAATCCACGATGGTCGACAGTTTTTCGGCGCCAACAACCAACACGGTGTTGTAGGTGCCGGAGGTAATGAATTGCTGACCGATCTCGATGCCGAAGAGGAAGCCGGAGCATGCCGCCTCGATATCGAATGCCGCTGCCCGTTTTGCGCCGAGTTTATTCTGGACGATGCAACCGGTTGCCGGGAACGGCATATCGGGCGTGATCGTTGCGCAGATAATTAAATCAATTTCTTCGGCCCGGATGCCGGCCTGCTCCATTGCCCGGCGTGCGGCTTCCACTGCCATATCGGACGTGCACATGGAATCGGACGCGATGCGGCGCTCCTTGATGCCAGAGCGGGTGGTGATCCACTCGTCGGTGGTGTCCACCATTTTTTCCAAGTCGGCATTCGTCAAGACCCGGTCCGGCACGTACGAGCCAGTGCCGACAATGTGCACCGACCTAAGCGGGTGTTTGGAGCGTGGATTGTGCAGTTGTGGTTTTTTTGGATCGGTCATGCAGCCTCTTAATTTCCGCAACAATGAGATCGTTAAAACGGACCTCAACAAATTCTGTGGCGATACGAATCGCACTGGCAACGGCCTTCGGCGAGCTCGCGCCGTGGGCCTTGATGCAGACGCCGTTGATGCCAAGCAAGACAGCGCCACCGTACTCGTCAGGGTCGGTTTTGCGCTTCAAGGCCTTGAATGCACCGCGTGCTAATAGGGCGCCGAGCTTTCGCAGCCAATTCTTGCTCAACTCGGCTTTGAGCCACCAGCCCATGACTCGCAATGAGCTTTCGCAGGCTTTCAATACAGCGTTGCCAACAAATGCGTCGGTAATAATCACGTCGGCCTTGTTCGCAAATAAATCGTGGCCGTCAATATTGCCGACAAAATTCAAATCCGTCTGCTTGAGCTGCCGGTAGGTTTCGAGCGACAGCTCGTTGCCCTTCATTTCCTCGGTGCCGATGGAAAAAACGCCGATGCGCGGCTGCCGGTAACCCATGATTTGCTGGGAATACAACCCACCCATGACTGCGTACTGCATCAAGATATTGGCAGACGGTTCCAGATTGGCGCCGACGTCCATCAGTACGAAAACATTTTCTGGTGCCGGGATCAAACACGCCAAACCCGGTCGCTCCACGCCTGCAAGCGTGCGGAGTTTCAGGTGGGAGGCGGTCAGTAGTGCGCCGGTATTGCCGGCGGAAACGATGGCGTCGGCTTCGCCGCGTTTGACTAATTCAATGGCGCGACTCATCGAGCTATCCTTTTTGCGGCGGAAGGCCTGCACCGGCGGGTCATCCATCTCAATGACTTCGCTGGCGTGGACGACTTGGAGGCGCGGGTCGTGAAAGTTGAGCTTTTGCAGCTCCGCTTCGACGCGCGTGGTATCACCAACTAGAAACAGTTTGGTGATTTTGCCGTTATTACGTAGGG
>JBAWWR010000106.1:0-8650 GCA_037146675.1 Verrucomicrobiota bacterium
CATTCTGTTACAATCGCAAAATGAAAATGACCAGTTTTCGTTCTGGTTTAATTTCGGGCACCGTTGGGTTCCTTGGAACCTGTATTTGGGTGAGTTGGGCGATCTTGCATTCGACTAGTTCCACTGCCGCGATCGGGTTTGTTTTTCTACCAATTCAAGCTGGGCTAATCGCACTCCTGTTCTTCCCATTTGGCTATTGTGCTCATTTCGCCCTTGCGACAGTTCACCCACCTCGCCGCACCACAGCAAAGCTTCTCGCTGCTGGGACCGCGTTGGCCATACTCAGCCTCTTCCTCTATTGGCTGGGGAGCGGACTAATCTTATGCAAAGTAGTCAATGATGTTCGCAATGCGAGCCGCGAGGAGCTCGCGCAATTTCTCAACACTTCGATTTTTAAGGAAAACAAATTCGCCCTGAATGCAGTATTGGAACGACAAGATCTGGACGCGCCGACCCTCTATAAAATCGCGCAGATTCCATCCCGAGAGTTACACACCAGAATGGGCTCGCTCTTTCCCGTTATGGGCAAGAACACCAGAGGACTCGCTGTCATGCGGCTTGTGGCGCGCCATCAAAATGTCGATGCCAAAACACTGGCGCTGCTTGCGAATAGCTCTGACGATTATGTTTTGGGCGACGTTGCTGGAAACCCCAACACGCCACCTGAAATCCTGCCAAGGATCTTCGCGAAAGGCGGTTATCTAATCGACTGGGGAATCGCACGCAATCCCAACTGTCCGCCTGGAATTTTACACGAACTAGCACTCCGGGACAGTGAATACACACGGGCAGCTGTGGCGCAAAATAAAGCCACCCGGCTGGATGATCTGGAGCGGCTAGTCAAGGATCCTGTTTGGCACGTCCGCGATGGGGTTTCAATGAACCCCAATTGTCCTCTGTCTCTTAAGGATCGCTTGCGCAACGACCCTGACGAGCGGGTCAGGCGCCGATTCCACTTGAGATAGACATGTAAATAGGGAATAAAAACACTATGATTAAGAAAACTGAACGTTACGATGTCGTGGTATGCGGTGGCGGGCTGGCCGGGTTTTGCGCGGCCGTGGCCGCGGCGCGTCACGGGGTCAAGGTTTGCTTGGTGCAGGACCGGCCCGTGTTCGGCGGCAACACGTCGAGCGAAATCCGTGTACCGGTGCATGGGGCTTGTTGCCATCATGCATATGCACGTGAGACCGGGATCATTTCAGAGTTTCTGATCGAGGAACGGGCGCGCAACCACGACCAAGTCATCGAAAATGGCGGCGTGAATAGCGTGTCGGACATGGTGCTGTACGACATCGCCATGCAGACGCCAAACCTGACGTTCAAACTGAACACAAGCGTCTATGCCGTTCGCCTCGCCGGTGGCCTCGTCCGCACGGAAACGCCGTTGGCGACAGTGACGAAGGCCGGTTATTTCCACCGGCCGAGCGTTCCCGGCCCGCGGCGCATTGAGGCCGTGTTGGCGCGCGTAGCCAATGCTGAGACTGAGTTAACTCTCGAAGCCGAATTGTTCCTCGATTGCACCGGCGATGCCGTCATAGCCGATTTGGCCGGGTGTGAGTGGCGGATGGGCAGCGAAGGGTTCGACGAATTTCAAGAAGTCCACGCCTTCCCGACCGGCAGCACCGATACGATGGGCAATTCGATCCACATCCACGCCCGTGATATGGGCCATCCCTGCCCGTTCACCGCGCCCGATTGGGCTGTAAAATACGATGACGCCCGGTTCTTCTACGAACAAGGCCGTCCGCCCGGCGAACCGCGCGGCGGTTACTGGTGGATCGAGATCGGCGTACCGTGGCACACAATTCACGACAATGAAACCATCCGCCACGAACTCACCCGGCACGCTCTTGGTATCTGGGATTGGATGAAGAACCGCGACGAGAAGCTCAAAGCCAAGAACATCGCCAACTACGCGCTCGAATGGATTGGTCAGGTTCCCGGCAAACGCGAGAGCCGCCGTGTCGTCGGCCGGTATTTCATGACCGAGAACGATGTCCAGCGTTGCACCGTGTTCCCCGACGAGATCGCATTCGGCGGCTGGTTCGTCGACCTCCACACGCCCGGCGGATTGCTCGCCGCGACCAGCGAACCCGCCAGCGCCGAGGGTTATAAGCCGGACAGCGAGTACATTGCCAAGAGCAACGTCGGCCCCTACGGCATCCCGTACCGCTGTCTGCTGGCCAAGGAAGTGGATAACCTCCTGGTTGCCGGCCGCAACATCAGCGTTACCCATGCCGCCCTCGGCACCGTTCGCACCATGGGCACTACCGCGCTCATGGGTCAAGCTGCCGGCATCGCCTGCGCTTTAGCGCTTCGTGATCGAGTCGCTATCGCTGACGTATCCTTGCCGTCCGTCCAGCAGGCCTTACTCCGCGACGACTGTTTCCTACCAAATACCCGCAACGCCGACCCGACCGACCTCGCCCAATCCGCCACCGCAACTGCCAGCAGTGAATCCGTTCTCAGCGAAACCGGTGTTGACTCTACGCCGCACCCGCTCACCCACCGGCGCGGCCAGTTTATTGCCGTCAACGGACCGCTCCGGCGCATTGCCGTCTGCCTCAGCGCCAGCCAGCCGCAGGAAGTCCGCGCGTGGCTCCAAGCGGCTGAACACATTTGGGATTACCGGGTCGAGACCGGCAAACTCCTCGCCGAAACGACACTCCGTATCCCGGCCGGTGCACAGCAATGGCTCACTTGGGACGTCAATGTTACCGGAAACGGCTATCTCCGTCTCGACCTCGACAAGAACCCGGACGTCATCTGGCACGCCGCGCCAGAAATCCTGCCGGGCCACGTTTCCACGTTCGCGTTGTCAGCCACAAAGATGCGCCGGTATCGCAACGCCGAGACGCTAGCGTTCCGCGTCGAACCACCGCAGGCCTGTTTTGCTGCCGGTAACGTTTTGAGCGGCGTCACTCGCCCACACCGCTCGACTAATCTCTGGCGCAGCGCTTCGCTACCGGCTTGGCTGGAGTTAGCATGGGGCAAACCGCAGACAATCAGTTCAGTCGAACTCACCTTTGACGGCAATCTCGTCAGCGAGTTTCACTGCTATCCGCCGTTGCATCGTGATCCGCAGTGCGTGCGGGATTACACCATCGAGGCGTGGAAAGACGGCGCATGGCGGGCGGTGCTGAACATTACCGGCAACTATCACCGGCACCGTCGGCATCCGCTGGCTAAGTCGGTCAGTACCGACAAGTTGCGCGTCGTGGTTCAGGCCACGAACGGCGACCCGGTTGCCGCCATCTACGAAGTCCGCTGTTATTAAGCGGCGCTTTGAGACCGCCGGTGTTCGTCGCGCCAAGTGACGATCAGGTAGAGGCCGACGCCAACGCAAATCGCGCTATCAGCGACGTTGAACGCCGGCCAGTGGTGCCCGCGAAACGAAAAGTCGAGAAAATCCACAACGTGGCCACACCGGAAACGGTCCACAACATTGCCGGCAATGCCACCGGTAATCAGGCCGATCGCGATCTGATTACCAAGCAGATGAATCTGAAACGACCGATAAAAGAAACAGATGACGACCAGCGTGACAACCGAGATGCTGGCGAGGATCAGATTGGAGTTTTGGAACATGCCCCACGCCGCGCCGGTATTTCCCCAGTTGACCAACCGAAAAAGACCGTCCACTACCGGTACCGGCAAGTCCGGATCAATGCGCCGTAGCACCAGCAGCTTCGTAAGCTGATCAAGCAGCGTGATCAGGATGGCGATGGGACCGATTCGCCTCAATTCTTCTCTTCCGGCTCATCGCCGTCGCCTTCTTCGTCGGCGGTCTCGCTAAACACTGCCGTCGTTTGTTGCGGATGCCGCCGATCTTTTTCCACGCCGGACTGACACTGGATGCAGAACCGCGCAAACGGCACGGCTTCGAGGCGCTCTTTGCGGATTAATTTTTCGCACATCTCACAGACGCCGTAGGTACCGTCCTCGAGGCGCTTGAGGGATTCCTCGATTTCGTACAGTGCTTCCTGTTCGTTGGAGACGAGGCTCAGCGCAAACTCGCGGTCGAAATTATCCGTACCGGCATCAGCCGGGTGCGTGCTGTAGCCGCTTAATTCACCCGACGCATCACGTGCTGTGCGTTTCAAGTTGTCATTCGCAAGAAAGCTGACGCCGTCAATTAAATGATCGCGCAGCTCGACTAACAAGCGCTTGTATTTTGCGCCAATTTCCTTGGAAAGCTTCAGCGTCTTTGCCGGCGCTTCGACTGGCGTTTTGACGGGAGCCGCTGGTGTCGCCGGAATCTTTTTCGCCTTTACGGCGACGACTTTCTTCGGCGCGATGGCCTGGGCTGGTGTCTTGGCGACGGCTTTGGCTTTGATTTTAATCTTGGCTGTTTTTTTCATGGCGTTTGAAATTTCCTATGTTTACTGCGTCACAACCTCCGCGCATCGCCCGCACACTTCCTTGTGCGCCGCGTTGACTCCTACGTCCATCGTCCAGCGCCAGCACCGTACGCACTTCTGTCCGGCTGCCGGTGCAACGGTCACTCGCGATTCGCCGTCTGTCAACTGGCCGATCTGCACTCGCGAAACGATCAGCACCGGTTCCAGTAGCGCCCCCAACCCAGTCAGTAATTGTTGCGTCGCCGCGTTGCCGGGTTGGATCTCAACCTGCGCTTCGAGCGATTTACCAATCGTGCCGACTTGCCGGGCTTTCTCCAGTTCGAGCGCCACCGCACGTCGCACATCGAGCAACTTCTCCCAGCGCGTTTCCAATTCTGTATCGCGCGATCCCGCTTTCGGGAACGCTGCCAAATGGACTGACTCCGTTGTTGCGCCTGGCATCGCCGTCCACACTTCTTCTGCCGTGAACGGCATGACCGGCGCCAGCAGTTTCGCCAACGTCGCCACCACTTGGTACATCGCGGTCTGCGCCGAGCGACGAGCTGGCGCATGCGGCGCGAATGTGTACATTAGGTCCTTAGTCACGTCAACGTAAAAGCTGGACAACTCCGTGGCACAAAACGCATTTACCGCGTGGTACACCCGCCGAAACTCAAAACGTTCGTACGCCTCCGTCAATTCCGCCACCAACGCCTGCGTGCGCGACAGCAACCACCGGTCTAATTCACTCAACTGACCGGCCGCGACCGTGTGCTGCGTCGGGTCAAAATCATAGAGGTTCGCCAGCAGAATCCGGATCGTGTTCCGAATCTTCCGGTACGTCTCGCTAACGCCGTCAAAAATCTCGTCCGACAGCGGGATGTCGCCTTGGTAATCCTCCGAGGCGATCCAGAGGCGCAATACATCGCCGCCGTATTTATTGATGTAGTCCTCGGCATTGGCGGGCTTGCCGGCGGACTTGGAAACCTTCTGCTTTTTGCCGGTCTCCGCGACCTGTACCACCAAGAATCCGTGCGTCACGACCGTCTTAAACGGCGCGTGTTTCTCCGTCGCCATGGCTGTCAGGAGCGACGATTGGAACCAGCCGCGATGCTGGTCACTGCCTTCCATGTACACGTCTGCTGGCCAAGCAAGTTCCCGGCGTTTCTTCAGGACCGCCCGATGGCTCACGCCAGACTCGAACCACACGTCCACGATGTCCGGACTCTTCGCCAGTTTACCAGATCCGCACTGCGGACATTTCACATCCCCGAACAGTTCCGGCACACTCTGTTCAAACCAAATATCCACGCCATCTTTAACGACCTTGTCCCGGAATTTCAGGATCAACTCACGACTCACAAGCGCGTGACCGCAATCGTCACATTCGAGAAATGGCAACGGCACACCCCAAGCGCGCTGCCGGGAGATGCACCAGTCGGGACGCTGCTGAACCGTGCCGGTAATCCGGTTTGCGCCCCATGTTGGTATCCAATTAACTTTCGGCACCTCGTCAAGCGCAGCCTGCCGGAGCCCGTGGTGGTCGAGTGCGATGAACCATTGTTCGACCGCCCGGAAAATAACCGGCTGCTTGCACCGCCAACAATGCGGATAGGAATGTTTCACGTCGGCGTGACCAGCTAACGCACCGGTACTGCGGAGGTGTTCGACAATGGGTTTATTCGCTTTGAAAACATACTGCCCGGCAAATTGGCCAGCTTCTTCAGTGAACACGCCGCCGTCGTCCACCGGCGCCAGCGTTAGCAGTCCGTACTTCTGGCCAATCTCGTAATCCTCCGCGCCGTGGCCAGGCGCGGTATGCACCAAACCCGTCCCCTGCTCCAACGTCACGTACGGCGACAGTACTACCGGCGAATCGCGGTCAATGAATGGATGCCGGGCAACTAGGCCTTCGAGTTCACGTCCGGCCAGTTTCTCAATCACGCGCAACTCCACGCCGCACGCCTGACCGACTTGTTCGACCAACCCTTCCGCCAAAATCCAAACCTCATTCCCGGTTTGCGCGCGGACATATGTCAAATCTGGTTTCACTGCGATGGCGAGATTTGCCGGCAACGTCCACGGTGTGGTCGTCCAGATTACTGCAAATTCGTTAGCCCGCTTAGCAACCGGGAACTTAACAAAGATAGCCGGTGATGTGTGGTCGGCATGTTCGACCTCCGCTTCGGCGAGCGCGGTCCGGCAAGTCGCGCACCAATGGACAGGCTTCTTGCCTCGGTAGACGTGACCGGCATTAACCATGTCCGCGAGTGCACCAATGATTTCGGCTTCGTACTCCGGGGCCATCGTCAGGTATGGATGGTCCCAATCGGCGAATACGCCGCAGCGTTTGAATTGTTTCCGCTGGATGTCGACGTACTTCTGTGCATAAGCCCGGCACAGTTTCCGCAGATCAGATTGGGAAATTGTTTTCGCCCTGTCGCCGAGTTCTTTCTTCACCTTGAACTCGATCGGCTGACCATGGCAGTCCCAGCCGGGCACGTATGGCGCCCGGTAACCCTGCATCGTCTTGTATTTGACGATGATGTCCTTCAGGATTTTATTAAGCGCAGTGCCGACGTGCACGTCGCCATTGGCGAACGGCGGTCCGTCGTGCAGCACGAACAGCGGCGCATCTTTTCGGGCAGCTTGAATCTGCTCGTAGAGTTGGCTGGCTTCCCATTGCGCAAGCATCACCGGCTCGCGTTGCGGCAAGCTAGCTTTCATCGGAAACGCCGTCTGTGGCAGGTTCAGCGTGTCTTTGTAATTGATATCGCCCATCTCAAAGGCGGCGAAAGTAGCACGCACATCCGGCGCTGTCAACGCGTAGAACACCGGCCGCTATGGCTGGCCGGCGTGGAATGGGTTTGCGCTATGAACTGCGATTCACTCGCTCGCTAACTTGTTTGAACGCTTCGCTCAATCGCTTCTCCGTGCCTTGTAGTTTCTCGTCGACACTAGCGCGCACCTGCTCAAGCTGTTTGGCGTTGTCGTCCTGAATATTCTTAAGCGTGGCGGCCATGCCGTGTTGTAGGCCGTCGAGTTTCTGGTCAGTCGCGCTTGTGAGCTTATCAAGCCGGCCGGAAAAAGCCTCCAATTGACCGTGTTGTACTTGCCCCAGTCCGCCAATACCACTCGCCAATGCCGCATTGGAATCGTTCAGTGTTTTTGCAATCTCCGCGCGCACCTGCTCCAGCTTGGTGGCGCACTCGGCTTGACTGCGCTGCAATTGCTGGTCAACCGTTTCCCGTAGCCGGTTCACATCCTGATTGAGTGTGTCCGTCATGCCTTTAAGCGTTTGGTTGACCTCTTGGATTGCCTGACGGATCGCAACGGTAGTCTCGTCACGGCTCTTCACGAGTTCTTCCCGGACAGAGCGTTCAATACTCTGAAATGATTTCTCCACCGACTCAAACGATTGTTGGATGCGCGGGATGTCAATCGTGACGTTCCGCCGGTATTGCGCGAATTCCAAAATTACAGCGATGGCCGCAGCGATTACCAATGCGATCACGATGATCATTAGAATTGTGGTCATAATGTTAGTCCTTTGTCAGCGTGCAACGATAGCAAATTTCCATTTGCTGCGTGCCTGAAATGTACGCAAAAAGAACGGCGGTGTCAATTCCACTGGGCGTGAATTCGGGCGCCTCATGGACCGGCGCTACACCCGCGAGACGAAGGGGTTACCGGCGATATAAAAGCGCAGGTGCCGCCGCGCCCAGCGACCGGCGTAGTCCACACCGATGCGCGGGCGCTTGATGATACGGAATGTCTCGGACTTACCGGCGGCGATATAGAGGTCGGCACTGAGAAGGTCGCGACCGGTGAGTTGGCAGGTAATGGCCATCGCGTTGCAAAGCAGCCCTGGGCCAGCGGTCTTACCGGTCACATTCGCGACCGGCTCCAGTGCGCGAAGCAAGACGGCGGAAGCGTGCCATTCCCTTTCGGTGACCACGTTCATGCAATAGTACATTCCGTAAATCATATAAACATAAGCGTAACCCGGCGGTCCGAACATTGGGGCGTTGCGTTTGGTCAGCCCACGGGCAGAATGTGCAGCCAAGTCGGGTGGACCGAGGTAGGCTTCGGTTTCGACAATGCGGCCGACTCGGTTGCCGTGAATGATAAACTTGCCAAGTAATTCTCGCGCGACAAGTACGGTATCCCGGTCATAAAAGGTTCGCGGTAGCTTGCGCATGGAGGATATATAGCAAGTTCATTGCGCCGTTGACAGGCGCGAGAAGTTTGGTAGGATGCACGCGTTGTTCCCCCCGTTTGATAGGCACTTTCCGCCTGAATCATAG
>JBAWWR010000107.1:0-8599 GCA_037146675.1 Verrucomicrobiota bacterium
CATACGCCCCTCAAACGTACGTGTCTGCCAGTTCCACCACCCGCGCAACCGGTTGGATGAAGTTTCTATAAAGTAGCTGGTCCCCTGTCATTCGGCAAGCCCGGATTTTCCCGCCGAACCGACGCTATTGCGGCTTCCCAAAAATTAGCGCGCCTAGGTTTTGGTTGAGTCGCTCTTCGTCCTCAGCCACATTGCTGAGCGCGTTCAAGTATTCGTCAAACCGATTCATCAAGTCCGCGCGCTTGTCATCTACGCTCACCACTTTTAACCAGTAATGCTCGGTCGTCGCGCGGCCGGGGCCGGTCACGTCGTTGCTGTCCTGCGCTTCGAGCCAATATTCAATGACCGTATCTGCCGGCAACGCGTTGGCAATCTTGGCCAAATCCCATTCATGCCGACGCCGTAACGCGCGGGGCGTTTCGCCGGCCAGATCGAGTTCGAAGTTTTGCTCTTGGCCATTGCGGATGGTGGCACTCCGGTAATGCAGCGCCAGTTTAGCGACGCCGAAATCGTCGTGCGCTTCAATGCCGAGCAACACTGTGGCACGCGCGGTCACCAATTCTTCCTTCCGCTCCGGCAACGTAAACAGCACTGTCGGCGGTTTGTCGGGCAGGATATCAATCCGATACAACGTCAATTCCTTCGCACTCAATCCGTTGGTGTCGCACAGCTGGATGGTGAACCCAGTCAAGCCGGCTTGCGGCACGCTGATTGCACCGGTCATCAGTTTCTGATCGACTGGACTGATGCGCAACGGTGTCACGGCATTCAACCCGGCCAACCGCAATCCGCCTGTTGCGATGGCGGTATTGGCGTGCAGAGTCAATTGCAGCCGACTGCCGGCCAAGAGTGTCAAATCCGCCGGCGCGAGTCGCCGCGCCGCCAATCGGGTGTAGGCCGGGAAAATTTGCTGACATTCGAGGCTAGTCACCACCGGCCGTTCCAACACGCTCACGGTGAACGGCTCGCTCGTGTCGTCGTTCAGGCGCACCCGGTAGGTGAATGACTCATGCACGTTTTCAAACGTTTGTGCAAAATAAGTTAAGTCCCCGGCTGCCGGCACAAGTGTGAATTGCTGTTGCTGGCCAGACGCATACTGAATCAGCAACTGGCCGCGCGCCGGCACGAAACCGGTGGCGCGCGCTTCAATCACGACGGTTTCGCCATGTCCGACGCGCAGATTGCCGGACATAATTAGCGCATGCGTTTTGTGTGGCACTGGCACGTTCAACAAAACCGCCCGCTGCAACAGCGCGCCAGTTGCCGGCGCGCCAACACGCAGCGCCACCCCCGCCACCGCGAGCATAAATACCGCCACCAACCCGCACACGCCAAATTGCCGGAAGCTGACTACCGATCGAAAATTAATCCGTTCTGCCAGCAAGTTGGTTTGCCCGACAAGCTCGCGCACCATCGCTGTCGAGTCACCGTGCTGAAGCGCGCTTGGCCGCGTCAATTGAATGCAGGCAATCAGCCGCGTCCGCAAATCCGGCCACGCCTGCTCGACTAGCAACGCGCAGGCATCTTCGTCGGGCGCGGTTTGGACTGGGATCACCACCTGCCGGCGCGCGATTAGACCTATCAATCCCAGATTCACCAGCAACAACACCGCCCGCGCCAGCCACGGCAATTCTTCGAGCCAATCCACAACCATGCCGATGCTGAATAACGCCACCACGCTGATCAGCACCAACGCCACGCCAGTGCCGCCGGTACTGATCAGCACCCGCCGCCGCACGCCGGTCAGCCGCTTGCGCAAATTATCAATGCCGTGAAATTCGGTGGTCATTTCAACTGGAACCTCTTGCGCAATGCCCACTCCACGCCGGTCAGCAGCACGAACAGCGTGAACACCAACGGCGACGACCAAACATTGACCTCGATGTACGACCGCACCGTTTCAGTCTTTTTAGTGATCAGTCCCGGTAGCTGATCCAAATCCTCTTCCCGAAAAAATGCGCCGCCACTAACCGCCGCCATTTCCTTCAGCAACGTCTCGTTCATCGCGGTCTGCCCAAATTCAAACTTTGGCTGCTGCACCGCAAAATCCAATTCCGACTCTGTGTCGCGATCGACAAAAAACTTGTACGCACCCGCCGCTGGCGCCACGAATTCGCCGCGGTACACGCCGGGTTGCCCCGGCAACGGGCGTAGCATTACTTCACCAAAACTGGTGGTGCCGGCGGTTTTGCTGTCGCGCGGGGCATACCGGCCGGTCACATGCGGATCGTTGACCGCGTCGTAGCTGGCGGTATACAAGCGCGCATAAATGGTCACGCGGTCGCCGCTGATGTAACTTTGCCGGTCGCTGCTGAGCTGTGTCCGTTTGGCTTCACCGAGCAGCCGCGACAACGCCATTCGTTGCACCACCTGACTCCAGAGCAACGTGAAATATTTATCACCGGCATTCTTGCGCCAGCGCCAGGTTGAATCGGTGCCCATAAACAGCGTTTGGCCGAGGCCATATTTTTGCAGCACAAGCACCGGCGCTTTATCGCGGCCGCCCGGCAGTGGCTCCTGCGTCGCGACCAGCACGCTGGCCGCCGGTTTAACGCCGACCACCGGCGCAATCCAGTACACCGGCGGCAACCCGCGCCAAATGGCCCGGCTGTCTTCCGGTTTGTCGGACAACGCGAGCATCGGGCTTTCCTTGCCAACGGCGGTCAATTCCAGGGTAATAGGTTTGTCCGCCAGACTGTCAGTGTCAGCGTGCGTTTTCTGGATTTCGACCGGCCAGGCGCCTTCTAGTGGAGTGCGTGTGTAAGCGTCGGGGTTGTAGCGCTTGCCGGCAATCAGCACCAATGCGCCGCCGAATTTGGAAACATAATCGCGCAGCATTTCCAACTGCTCCGGTGAGAACAGCTTCGGGTCCACGTCGCCAAGCACGATCACGTCGTACTTGAATAAATCCTCTTTTTGTTTCGGAAACCCCGCCAAGTACGGCGTGTCCTCGCCGTGCGGCACGCCGGGATCGGCCTCGAATAATAAGCATTTCACGGTCATCCGCCGGTCCCGCGTCAACATCGCGAACAGATACCGGAACTCCCACCGTGGCGACTGCTCAATCACCAACACTTTCAGTTTCGTATCCACCACGCGCAGGCGTTTGGTCTGGCGGTTGTTGTCTTTCACCGTTTCTTCCGGCCGCGGCGCGATTGCCGCCTGCAACTCAAATTCGCCGGTCTGTGGCGGCGTAAATTTTATTTCCACAACCTGCTCGGCTTCGGTCTCAAAAACAATTTCCTGCTCAGCAACCGGCTGCTCATCGAGCTTGAGCGTGACCGTGGCTTTCTCGCCGGCATAGCCTTGGTTACGAACGCGGACGGTTACCGTCAGCTCGTCCTTCACAAATGCCACGTCCTCAGAAAAGACGCTGACCACGCTGACGTCTTTTGGCGAGGTGATACCGATGCCGTACAGGTAGAGTGGAAACTTCTCCTGCCACGCCAACGCCGCCGCATCGAGTGGCGAACTGCCGCTGTTGTTGCAGCCGTCAGTAATCACGAATGCGCCGGCGACCGACTGGCCGCGTTGCCGGCGCATGACCTCACGGATGGCGTCGCCGAGCGCGGTGACCGGGCTGTCCGGACGGTAACCGCCGAGCCAATCGCCGGGTAGCTCAGTCAGTTCTTTGCCGAAGGAATATCCAACGAGGTCAAAGTTCGCGCCCAGTTTTTTAACCAAATCAAGTTGCGCGTTTTGCAGTACCGCGCGCAACAATTCCTCACGCGTGAGATTGGTCAACTCGTGCGGCTTGCCGTGATCGAGCACTCCCTTGGCGATGGCGGCGCGTTTTAAATCCGCGTCAGTCGAACGCGCATCCTGAATGCGCATGCTGGTGGTAGCGTCGAGCAACACCACAAGACTACGCCGCACCTTGCCGTCAACGCCCAGTTGCAACACCGGCTGCATCAACAATGCGAGCACTGCGGCAAAAAAGGCCACGCGCAACCCGGTCAGCGTGTAGCGCCAACCCGGGCGCAGCTCTACCGTGCTGCGCCGGTATAGCCAGATAGTCAACGCCGCCAGTCCGCCACCGGTCATCAGCAACAGACCAAGGTGCGCACCACGAAACTCCAATGACCAGTCCGCGATTTTTAACGCATCAACTCCGTGCGCACCGAGGATTTTGAGAAGTAGGTGCATCATTTCGGTTCGCTGAAAAGTTGTCCCACCACCATTTCAACAACCGCCAGCGCCAGCGCCACATAAACCAGCACGCGCCAAATCTCCCAGCCGGCAGCCGCGCCGGGATTGCTTTGCAACCATGGCGTGTCAGGTTGCCAATGAACAATCGTGGCGATCTCGCCCAATTGCGCTAATTGACCCTCGGATAAAGCATCCAACCGCGATTCGCGCGGGTCGGCTTGCGCGGCGAACTTGAGCTTGAGCGGCGGATCAGTTTGCACCGTCACGTCGTACGCGCCGGCTAGGTCAATCGCCTCGGACGAGAGGACCGGCTGGTTCTCGACCGGCTCGACGCGCCGGAATTGCCGGAACTTTTCAGCGTTCGTGATGATGGCATCTTTGCCCAGCGCGTCATCGGTCACCCGGTAGACGAACCGGTCGCCGACCGCGATGTTGCTGGCTTTATTGCGTTGTTCGAGCAACGCGCCAAGCGACCGAGCCAGCAGCGGCACGAACGCCGGCCGCACCGGCAAGTCGTTCCAAGCGGTGTTGGCGCTGCTCGCAAATAAAATCACGCGTCCCTGGCCAACCGTGCGCTCGACGATAGCCGGCGTGCCATCGGCAAAGCGGATAACCACACGAACATCCGGTGTTGCGGCTGGTTGGAGTTGATACGCCTTAGTAAACCGGGCCGATGCCAGCGTGCCGGCGGCCGGGTCGTTCCAGAGCGTGACCAGCGGATGGTCATAATCTTTCGCCTGCAAATGAAACGCATGGTCGTCGTCCGGCGCTCCGGTTAGCGACCCGAATGTAGCCGGTAAGAAAGCATACCGGCCGGCCAGTTCCGTGTTGTAGAACCGAACATTGACGAGATCGCCGGGGAACACGATCAGGCCGCCGCCACGCCGGATGTATTGCAACAGCGCCGCCGCCGTGGCTTGCGATAGGTCCGGCACGTTGGCAAGCGCAACGGCGGAAAAACTATCGAGCCGGGTCGTGGCGAGTTCAGTCGGCGTGATAGTGACCGGTTCGAGATAGAAATCGCCGACCCCGGCCGGGTCGACCGGCGCGAGCGCATTGCGGAGATAAAACGAATCGGTTTCCAGTGGCGTTCGGCCGGCATGGCCGTCCACAAGCAATACGCGCAATCGGCGCGTGGCTGTCACCGCCAGCGTGCGCCGGTCATCAGCCACAAGCCGGTCGCCGGTAATCTCAGCGGTCACGGCGTGGGCGCCTTCGGTGCGCAGCTTGGTGAACAACGACACGCTCTGGGAGTTGCCGGCGGAAATCGAATCGATGACCGTCTGGTCGGAGGCGGGCTCCTCGTCCACCGCGAGCCGGACGGCGACATTGCGCGCGTCGTCGTGGCCGAAGTTGGTGACTTGCACCTCGAACCGCAACGATTGATCGACCGGCGTCAATCCGCTGGCCAATCGCAAATCGCTGACACCGAGATTGTGATCTTCGCGGTCGTTGATGATGATTAGGTTTAAATGAATGTCGCGCTTAGTCGCAGTCAGCAGCTTGACGGTCTCGCTTAATTCCTCCCAGCCGCCGGCCTGACCGTCGGTAAGTAGATAGATTTCCCGTCGTGGGCCACCGTGGCGCTGCAGCATCTCGATACCGGACTTGATGGCCGGGCAGAGCCGCGTGCCCCGGTCGGACAGCGGCGCTTCGCGGAAAGTTTTTCGGGCGAGGTTGAGGTCGCGGGTCGGTTCCGGAATGAGGCCGCGCACACTATCGGCCGCAAGCCAGACGGCGGTCTTAGAAGTTACCGGCAAGCTATCAATGATGGTCTCGGCGTATTTGCGGGCGCGGTCGAACCGACTTTGTGTGCCGTCGGTCAACCCCATGCTATAGGAATTATCGAGGAGAATCAGACCGGTCACGGCGGTGCGCCCCCGGCTGACTGCGGCGGTGTTTTGAAATGTCGGCCGCGCGAGTGCGAGCGCCAGTAACGCGAGCAGCAGACAGCGCAACGCGAGCAACAGCCAGTCCTCGATATTCATCCGGCGTTGGTTGCGCGCGACACTGGCGCGCAGAAAGCGCATAGCGGCCCAAGTGACCCGGCGAACGCGGTGCCGGTTGAGCAGGTGGATGATGACCGGCACACTGATGGCACCGAGGCCGGCCAGCATGAGTGGATTCAGAAAGCTCATGGCTTACCGGGCGGCGGTGCGGCGGCGGAAGGCGAGGTAGCCGCTGAGTACTTCATGAAGTGAGTGCGCGGTGTTGACCAGCGTGTAGTGGCACTGATTCTTCTCGCAGCCGCGCCGGATGAAGTTGAGAAAATTTTCCAGTTCGCCGAGGTAGCTTTTGCGAATTTCGGCAGGGCGGGTCTGCAGCTTCGGGAGTTTTTCCAAACCGTCGAATTCAACCGTGCCCTTGAACGGGAAATTGAGTTCGTGCGGGTCGAGCACTTGAAAGACGATGACTTCGTGGCCGTTGAACCGGAGATGCCGGATGCTGTCGAGAATTTTGGTTTCGTCGTCGAACAAATCGCTAATGACAATGACGAGACCGCGCCGGCGGGTCTGATTGGCGAGATCGTGAAGAATCTGACCGATGCCGGTGCCGCCGGTCGGTTGGAACGCGGCGAGCCGGGCGGTGATTTCAAAAATCATGTCGCGGTTGCCGGTGCGCGGGATGACGGTGCGCGCCGCGGTATCGAAGATGTTCAGGCTGACGGCGTCGCGCTGGAGCAGGATGACGTAGGCGAGGCAGGCGGCCATGACTTTGGCGTACTGGAATTTGGTGAGCTTGCCGGAGCCGTAGTTCATGGACTCGCTGCCGTCGAGCAGGAGGTGGGCGACGTAGTTGGTTTCCTGTTCGTACTGCTTGAGGTAATACCGGTCGGTGCGGCCGAGTACTTTCCAGTCGAGATGCCGGGTGTCGTCGCCGGGCGCGTATTCGCGATGCTGGGCGAACTCGACACTGAACCCGTGGAACGGCGATTTGTTTTCGCCGACCATGAAGCCCTCGACGATTTCGCGCGCCAAAATTCCGAGCGCCTCGGCGCTGGCAATCGCCACCGGATCCAGCAACTGCGCGGAAGCGTCCTGCTGCATGGGCTACTTCACCGGTTCGTCGGGCGGAATGGTTTCCAAAATCTTGCGCACAATGTCGTCGGCAGTCAGGCCTTCGCTCTGCGCCGTGAAGTTCGGGATGAGTCGGTGCCGGAGCACGGCCGGCGCGACTGCCGACACATCTTCGCAGCTCACGTAATACTGGCCGTTCATCATGGCGCGGGCCTTGGCCGCCAGAATCAGGTTCAAGCTCGCGCGCGGCCCGGCGCCCCAGGTGAGCCATTGATTACAAAAAGCGGCGGCCTCGGGCGTCTTAACGCGTGTGACACGAACAATTTTTTCGGCGTAGTTGAACACGTGATCCGCCACCGGCACGCGGCGCACGATTTTCTGTAACATGAGAATCGCATCCGCCGTCAGGACCGGTGTGACCGGTTCCGTGGTGCCGGTCGTGGCGCGGCGCATAATCGCGCTTTCTTCCTCAAAACTCGGGTACTCGACTTTGATCATGAACATGAACCGGTCGAGCTGCGCTTCCGGCAACGGATACGTGCCTTCCTGCTCGATCGGGTTCTGCGTCGCCAGCACGAAGAATGGCTCCGGCAAATTATAGTCATTACCGCCAACGCTGATTTTATGTTCCTGCATCGCTTCAAGCATGGCGGCCTGAGTTTTCGGCGGCGTGCGATTGATTTCGTCGGCCAGCAGGATGTTGGTGAAAATTGGGCCCGGCAAGAATCGAAAATGCCGTTCGCCGGTGGCCGGGTCCTGGTAGATGACCTCCGTGCCGGTAATGTCCGACGGCATCAGGTCCGGTGTAAACTGGATGCGTTTAAATTTCAGATGGAGCGCTTCGGCGAGCGTCGAGATCAGCAACGTCTTGGCCAGCCCCGGCACCCCGACCAGCACGGCATGGCTGCGGGTCAGCATGGCAATCAAGATTTGCTCGACTACGTCCATCTGCCCGACGATGACCTTGGCGAGTTCGGTGCGGATGAGCCGGCAGGAGTTTTGCAAGTGGATTACCGACTGCAAGTCATCCGGCTGATTATTATTGGCGTTGATTATCTCGCTCATGGTTTCCTATGACCTCGTGTGCCCGGCGGGAGTTGAACCCACAACCTTTGTCTTCGGAGGGCTGCATCGTAAAAACATTTTACTCAATTCCCATTGGAATCTGAACATTCCTATACTACACCTGACTAACCCATCAAAGGTATTTATGCTGTGGCTTGATAGGCAACGCGTGAGTCGTGTTGAATAGCTTTTAGCTCTTCAGCTTGAAGTGTGGCCGTCGGTCGTGTGGTGATCGACGCGCCGATGTCTACGGTGTAGGCTGTCAGTTAGATGGCCGCTGTGTGGTGGTCTCGTTTGAGCAACAACTGACTACTGACCTGCCCCCTATAAACGAGTCCAGTGGTGATGGTAGGATATTGGCTGCTGGA
>JBAWWR010000108.1:0-8507 GCA_037146675.1 Verrucomicrobiota bacterium
TCGGCCACGGTGGCTTGCAAGTCGGCGGTCCGCTGGCTGACGGTCTGCTCCAATTTCTCGGCGTGCTGCCGGAGTTCCTCGTGGGCCGCGGCCAGTGCCGTCTCCGCCCGTTTGCGCTCGACTATCTCCCACGCCGAGTCCGCTAATTGCGCGACGACCGCGACATCTTCGTCGTCATAATCGTGCGGCTTGTTCCCCATCCCCAGCACCGCCACGACTCGGTCGCCGCGCAGGACCGGCACGACCAATTCCCGGATAATCGGCGCGTGGCCGGGCGGCAATCCCTTGCGGTTGGGCAGCGCCGCGTAATCGTTGTGAATCAGCGGCCGGCGTTCCCGCACGCAATCCGCCCACACGCCTGCCGTCGAGAGATCGTAGTGGCGGCCGGCGCCTTCCGCCTGGCACATCGCTTGAGTCATCGTGCGCGTGGACCAGGTCTGGAGCGTCAGCGTCTTTTGGTCCGGCAGCACAAAGTGATAAAACCCAACCTGACTCCCGGTCAGCACTTCCAGTTCGTCCAATAGTTTTTGGAGAAATTCATCCAGCGAATGCCCCTCGACAAACTCGATCAAGCGCAGCCGGACCGCCGTGCTCAGTTCCGCTTGGTGATGGATTTGGATGACCCGCCATTCGCGGAGCACCAGCTCGAGGGTGCTGTGAAGATTGTCAAACGTGTCCTGATATTTGACGAGGTAATTCAGCGCGCCGTGTTTCAATACTTCCACGACGGTCGCTTGATTACCAAACGCGGTCATCACGATGACTGGGAACGGCGCCAGTTCCGGGGGCGCCGTCAGAATTTCAAGCGCCTGGCCGTCCGGCAAGTTCAGGTCCACCAGCGCAATGTCCGGCGGCCGTTCCGCCACGCAGGCCCGGTACTCCCGCAACGTGCCGACGGCGCGGATCGCCACCGGCGTCTTCGCGAGCGAGCGGCGGATGGCCTCCACGTGCGCCGGCTCGTCTTCTGCAATCAAGAGATCGATCGGTGTCGTGCTCATAAAACCTCCGTCTTGGGTAGCTTGGGCAGTGCATTCCACGCCAGCCAGTAGTAGCCGAAGGTTCGCATCAGCTCGACGAACTGGGTGAAATCCACCGGCTTGACCAAGTAACTATTGGCGTGGGCGGCGTAAGCCTTGACCATATCGGCCTCGGCTTTCGAGGTGGTCAAGATCACCACCGGGATGGAACTGAGCTGCGGATCGGATTTGATGCGCGTGAGCACACCCATCCCGTCCACTTTGGGCAACCGCAGATCCAGCAGGATGATGCCGGGCCGCGGGGATTTGGCGGGGTCGCTGTATGCATTCTGCCGGTGCAGATAATCCAGCGCCGCCTGCCCGTCGGGGACGTGCATCAAGGTATTGGCCAGCCGATACCCCTTGAAGTTGCGCCGCACAATCTCCACGTGCGACGGATCATCTTCCACCAGCAAGATTACAATTGGTTCAGCATTCACGACCCGCCTCCTGTGGTTGGTTTCGCCAGCGCCGTGGGCAACGTGAAATAGAAACACGCGCCGTGACCACGCCCGGGGGATTCCGCCCAGATTTGGCCCCCGTAAAATTCCACAATCCGCCGGACCAGCGCCAAGCCGATGCCGGTCCCCTCCGTTTCCGAATCAAGCCGCTCGAACAAATTAAAAATCTTATCGTGATGGTGCAGGTCAATCCCGATGCCGTTATCGCGCACAAAAAATACCGGCGCGCCGGCGCGGTCGGTGATACTGATTTCGATGCGCGGCAACGGCTGGCCGCCCATAAACTTGCAGGCATTGTCCACCAAGTTCTGCCAGATCTCCCCCAACCGGCCCCGGTCGCCGACCAGCGCCACATCGCGATCGGTCAGCTGGATGGTCACATTCGCGCTGGTAACCCGCCCGGCCACCGCGGCCACCGCGTCGCCCACCAACTGCTGGAACGTGACCGGCACCGGCAGGCCGACAATGCGGCCGACGCGCGAGATCTCCAGCAGATCATCCAGCAACTGCACCATCTTGTCCGTCGCGGCCCGGATGAACTGCATATCTTGCGCGAGCCGTGCGGCATCGCCGGTCGCCAATTCTTGTTCAATGTAGCCGAGGAAAGTCCGGACCGTCACCACCGGGCTCTTCAAGTCGTGCGACGCCGCGTAGAGGAACCGCTCCATCTCCGCGTTTTTGCTGCGCAGTTCTTTGGCACTTTGCGCCAGACTCGCCACCGCTTCGGTGCGCTGGCTGATGTCCTGAATCAGCGCCACTAAGTAATCCACCGCCCCGGCGTCCGTCCGCACACAACCGACCGACAACTCGGTAACCACCGGTTGGCCGTCCTTGCGCACAAACCGCTTTTCGATCTGGTAGCTCTCAATCTCACCGGCCACGATGCGCGCGAACTGCGCCACATCGGCCGCCAAATCCGCCGGGTCGGTCATCTCCGCCCACGTCCGCTGCTGCAATTCCGCCCGCGAATAACCCAGGATCGCGCACAGCCGGTCATTGACCTCCAGCCAGCCCTTGGTCGGCGACGTGATCGCCATTCCAATCAGCGGCGTCTCAAAATACCGGCGGAAGCGCGCCTCGTTCTCGCGCAGTGTCGCCTCCATCCGTTTGCGCTCGCTCACATCGCGCGCCACTTTCGACACGCCGATGATCTGGCCGTTGGCATCCTTAATCGGGGACGCGGTGACCGCGACATCAATCCGCCGGCCGGTTTTCGTCTGCCGCACGGTGTCGAAATCCTCGATGTTACCGCCCTGCCGAATCGTCTCCAGAATCCGCTCTTCCTCCGCCTGCCGCTCCGCCGTGATCAGGCGCATGATGGACGTGCCGAGCAGCTCGCTGGCCGGGTAACCAAAGATTCGTTCCGCGCCGTGATTCCAACTCGTGATGCGCCCTTGCAAATCCATGCCGATCATAGCGTCCGCCGATGATTCCACAATCGCCGCCAGCCGGCGGGCGACCAGCTCCGCCTGCTTGCGTTCGGTGATGTTGTGAAACACGGCAACGAACTCCCCCGGCCGCGGGCAGTACGCGCCGATATCGAACCAGCGGCCCAGCGGCGCGATATAGTTTTCAAACCGCTCCGACTGCCCGGTCGTGGCCACGCGGCCCAACGCCGTAAACAATTCCGCACCGGATTCCCGAATCCCGGGAATGACCACGCTGACTTTCTTCCCGACCACAGCCGTCAGCCCGGTCAGTTTTTCAAAGGCGGGATTGACCGCGAGATAGACAAAATCCTGCAGTTGGCCATGCTCGTAGAGCAGCCGGCCATGCGCAAAACCGTCGAGCATATTCGCGAATAGAAAATGGTACCGCTCCTCGCTCGCCCGGCGCGCCGCCAGTGCGCCGATCAGCTTGTCCCGCGCCAGCACCGCGTCATCCAGTAGATTCAGCGCCGCCAACCGCGACGCATTGATCTCGGCGGTCCGCTCCGCCACCCGCTGTTCCAGCTCGGCCAAGACTTGCCACTCCGCCGTCCGGTCGCTCACCACGATTGCCGTGACCGGCTCCGGACCCGCTTGCAATGGACTCAGCCCCAGCCGGACCGGCACGGCCGCGCCACCGCCGGCGGCCAGGGTCAGTTCCCCCCGGCAACTTTCCTGTGCGGCGGTGGCGAGCAGCCCGGTCAGCACTGGCTGGTCGGCGGCGGCGACAAAGCTCCGCCACTCCGCGCCGATGACCCGCGCCAGCGGCGTGGCGAGCAACCGCGCCAGCGGTGCGTTGGCGTACAGGATCACGCCCTGCCGGGACATCGTCAGCGCCCCCTCGCTCATCTGCTCGATCAACAGCCGGTACGGTTCCTGCGCGCCGGTCAGCGTGAAAACCTGCGCCGCGCTGTCCGCCCCGGTCGTCAGCAACCCGTCCACCTCGCCGCTGCGAATGGCCGCCAGCGCCGCTTCCAGCTCGGCGAGGCGCGCCCGCGTCTCGTCAAGCTCACGGCGCAGTTGGGGGACGGTGTCCGGCATGGTTATTTCTTTTCCGGTATCAGGTTGAGCGCGATCAATACCCGGTCGTGATCGCTCAGGTCGCCGATTAATTTGCGCACCGGCAGCGGGGCTTCTTTCACCAACGTCGGCACGGCAATGATCTGGTCGAGCTTGGCCCGCGCGGGTTGCTGGTAAAGGTCGATGACTTCCAAGTCATACCGGCCCGCCAGATGGAGTTCGCAGAGCCGCTTGATCGTCGCCACGGCCAGCGTCGACCGGGGAGTGGCACCGGTCACATAGAGCCGTAAGACATACCGGCCATTTTTAGAAAACTCCAAGGCTCGTTCCAAAGCCGCGAGATTGTCGGTGGTGTCAGGTTTCAGTGGCATCGATGTCTCTCGGTAATTGCGGTTTCAACTCGAGGCCGACCAACACGTGTTCCACGTTGGAAAGGTCGCCAATGATTTTGCGGATGGGCAGCAGGAGCCGGCGCACCAGCGTCGGAACGGCCAGAATCTGGTCGTCCTTCGCCAGGCGCGGCGTTTTCCGCAGGTCCACCACCTCAACCATGTACCGCCCGTGCAGGCGTTCCTCGCAAATCCGCTCGAGGTTGGCCAGCGCCGCCACCGCGCGGGGCGTCGTGCCGGCAATGTAGAGGCGCAATCTCCAGGCGCCGGCGGCCACGCTTGTCGCTGAGTTAGTTTTCATGCGGCCTTCCGGTGGCGGCGATTTTTCTGCGCCGGCTCGGCCTGCCGTTGCCGGCCCAGCTGGATCCGGTCCAGCGCCAACACCTGCGCGCGCAGCGAGTCTTGGTCAATCCCCTGCTGGAGTTCCGTTTGCTCCACGTCGCACTCGGCCTGCAGCACCGCGATTTGGGCGGCCGCCGCCTGCCGTTTGCGCGCCAGATTGCGCTGGCGGCTCTCTGTCGCTTGTTGCCGGAGGAGCGCTTCAGATTTCTCCAGCGTTTCTTGAATGTTGCGCACGCTGCCGGTGAGCATGGCGCCGGACGGCCCGAGATAAACCTCCCGCAGCGCAATCCCGTGATCGGTCAGCAGGAACTCGCGGACCTGGTTGGAGTGCGCCATGCCGCGCGACTTCAGGAGGTACATCACGCGGTTGCGCTCGCCCCCGTTTTCGATGTCGCGCAGCAACAGCCACGTGTCCATCAGCGTTGAGACCCCGGAATCCGTCGCCTCCAGCTGGCCGGTGCTGCCGGTCAAGGTGGTGAACAGCGCCGTGACCTGCTGCATCTTGAAAAAGTCAATCAGCCGCGTCAGCATCGCCTTAATTTCCAGCGTGTTGCCCAGCGCCGTGAAGTTGGTGATCGGATCCAGCACCGCAATCTGCGGCCGGAACGTCGTCACTTCCCGGTGGACATTCAACAAGTGCATCTCCAGCCCCACGCCCGTTGGCCGCTCCGCGCAAAACTTCAGCCGCCCCTGTTTGACTGCCGGCTCCAAGTCAATCCCGATCGAGCGCATATTGCGGATGATCTGGCTGGGCGACTCCTCAAACGCAAACCACAGGCACCGCTCGCCCCGGGCGGCGGCCGCGCGGACAAAATGCGCTGCCAGACTCGTCTTGCCGGACCCGGCGGTGCCCGCCACCAGCACGCTGCTGCCCCGGAAATACCCCCGGCCGCCCATCATCGCGTCCAATTCCAGAATACCGCTGGAGACCCGCTCCGTCCCGGCCACGCACTCCAACTTCAACGAGGTAATCGGCAGGATGGAAATGCCGCCCTGATCAATCAGGAACGGATACTCGCTTGTGCCGTGGCTCGTGCTGCGATACTTGATGATCCGCAACCGGCGCGTGGCGACGTTCTCGACCACCCGGTTATCCAGCAGGATCACGCAGTCGGCCACGTATTCCTCCAGCCCAAACCGGGTGAAGCTGACCTCGCCCCGCTCGCCGGTAATGATGGCGGTCACGCCCTTGTCCTTCAGCCACCGGAACAGCCGGCGCAACTCCGCCCGCAGAGTGGCCGTGTCGCGCAGCCCGGCAAAGAGCGCCTCCACCGTGTCGATCACCACGCGCTTGGCGCCGATGCTGTCAATCGCGCTCTCCAGCCGAATGAACAGCCCTTCCAAATCGTACGCGCCGATCTCCTGGATCTCGCCCGGCTCGATGCGCACAAAGTCGAGCACCAGTTTCTTTTGCCGGACCAACGCCCGCAGGTCGTGGCCGAGCGACGCGAAATTCGCCATCAGCTCGTCGGCGTGCTCCTCAAACGCCACGAACACGCCCGGCTCGTCGTACTGCACCGCGCCGCGCACCAGGAAATCCATCGCCAACAGCGTCTTGCCGGCGCCGGCCGCGCCGCAAATCAGCGTCGGCCGCCCCTTGGGCAATCCGCCGCCGGTCAGTTCGTCCAACCCCGAGATGCCGGTCGGCGCCTTGGGCAATTGCGGAGTTTGTTTTGCATTTTGTTTCTTCATGGTGCCTGCTCCTGCGGGTTCTCAGACGGTGGTGCGGCCGGTTCCAAAAAAGTTAGCGGATACGGCCGGGGCTGGCCGAGCTGGGCGGCCAAGGCGTTGACTTCCTGTTTCATTTCGATCAGCCGCAATTCCCGGCCCACCGCCGCGCGGTTGAACCGGAGCAACTCGGCATTCGCCTGCGCTTGGCGTTCCTCGGCCTGCTTGCGCTCGGTGATGTCCAGCGTGGCGCCGACGTACTTCACCAGACTTCCGTGGTCGTCAAAATACGGCCGGGCCGTTTCTTGCACGACCCGCACGCTGCCATCGGGCCGCACGAGGCGGTGCTCCATTGCAAAAACCGCGCGGTCTTGCAGGCACTGGCGAAACGTCGCGTCCAACCGCGCGGCGTCATCGGGATGGATGCAGTCGCGCAGCATGATCTGGTAATTCGGCGACGACCCCGCCGGGTTCAGGCCATAGATGCGCAGCTGTTCTTCCGACCAACGCGTTGTCTGCGTCGCGACCATATATTCCCAACTGCCGAGGTGCGCGATCTGTTGGCTCTCATGCACAATGTTTTTCATCTGGTCCAAATCGGCGGCCAACTGTTGCGCCGCCTGCCGGGCTTTCAGCCGCGTCGTAAACAGATTTAACATCAGCCAGCTCAGCAACACGCTCCCGCTCACTCCGCCAAACAGCACCACCCAGACCTTGACGAGCTCCACGCGGTGGCCGGCCCCGCCGGTCCGCGTGAACTCCAACGTCCATTGGCGACCGGCCACCGGCAGGCGGCTTTGCACGCTTAACCCACCCGCCGGCAGCGCGTCCGACTGGCTGTCGTCCAGCAGTATCGCGCCGTCCAACACGCGCAACCGGATCCGCCGGTCCGTCTGCAAATCCCAGTTCCCGAGGATGCCGTGCATCAAATCGCTCAGCCGGTACGGACTGCAAACCCAACCCTGCAACGCCGCCCGCCGCTGGTCCACTGTCGCCGTCGGCAATCCCGCCCGGTACACCGGCACAAACATCAAGACCCCGACTTGCGCGTCGTCCGTGGTCTCCTGCACCAGCCGGATCGGCTCCGTCAGCGTGGCGCCGCCAAAATCGCGCGCCCGTTCCAGCGCCGCCCGCCGGACCGGCTCGCTCCACAGATCGTAGCCGAACGCGCGCCGATTCAACTCTGTAAACGGCTCGACGTAAGTCACCGGACAGCAGAACTCCCCGTCGCCCGCCGGATACACGGCATAATCCGGGAACCCTTCGGCGCGGACTGCTTGGATGTGTTGCGCCAACTGCGCGCGCGGAATCACCGGCACGAACTCGACGGCTTGCACGCCGTTCAGCCGGCGCGCCAGATTCTGCCCCTCGACAAACTGCCGCCACTCCTGCCGGCTCACCACCGGCCGTTGCCCAAACAACGCCACCCCGCTCTGCAAAACCTGTTCGCACGCGGCCAGCTGGTTCGCCACCCGGTCCTGAATCTCCCGGCAATCGAAGTCGAACGCCTGCCGCGCCGCCACCGTCGCGACCGGCCGCGCATAATACGCCGCCACGCCGGTGGCGATCAATTCCACCAGCAAGATTCCCACCGCCACACTCCGCAGCGGCAACTGCAATTCCGCCACGCCCGGTGCCGCTACCGCCGCGGTCGGCCGGCGCGCCTGTTCCGACTCCCGGAGCCGTTCCCGCAGCCGCGCGCTTTCGGCCAGCGCGCCGGCAATCATCACCACCGGCACCGCCATCAGCGTCAGAAACAACGGCAACGGCATCAGTCCATGGCGCGCCTGCCCGGCCGCGAACGGCCCACTCCCCAGCATTGTCAGCCCACTGACCAACAGTGCCTCCCCCGCCAGCGCGGTGAACGTCACCCGCCGGTCAAACCGGAACACCGCCCAGAGCAGCAGCGGCAAAATGAGCAACCCCGGCACCGCCGGCACCAGCGCCAGCCCGACGACAGTGGCCCCCGGCAACAGCACCGCGAACACCAATTCCTCCCCGCCAAACCGGCAGCCCCGCCACCCGCCCCGCCCCACCAGCAAGGCCGGCGTGACCACCAGCACGCCAAACCCGTCCCCCACCCACCCTATTCCGAGCGCATTGAAATATTTCGGCGCCCGGATGAAACCGGTCCGGCGCAGTGGCGTCACCCCCCCCCCCCCGCTCCTGCCCCCGCCCAGCCGC
>JBAWWR010000109.1:0-8225 GCA_037146675.1 Verrucomicrobiota bacterium
AATCCAACCATCTAGTTTGTTTTATGCAAGACCGCGCCAAACGAACACGTGAGCAAATCCTTGAAGCCGCATCTGTGGAATTCTCCCAGAAGGGGCTGCATGGCGCCCGTGTCGACGAGATCGCCAAGCGGGCGCGGGTTAACAAAGAGCGGCTCTACGCCTATTTTGGTGGTAAGGAGCAACTATTCCGCGAGACATTGCGCGCCTCGATTGCAGAGATCATTACCGAGGAACAATCTCTTCTCACGCAACTGGCCAGCGATCCCACTCGCATGACCGAGGTCACACTGGAGCATTATCTCGGTTTTCTCGAGCGGCATCCACATTTCTGGCGCTTGCTCGCTTGGGAAAATCTCAGTGGCGGCGCGGAAGCGGAAGCGCTCGGCGGCGTCCGCGAGCAAACCTTCAAGGAAATGCGCCAGCTCTATCAGCAACGCCAGAAGCTCGGTCTTTTCAGCAAAGAGATTTCGTTTGAAGCTTTTATTTTCACCCTGTCCGCCGTCTCATTTTTCCTATTCTCTAACCGATTGACGATGGAACGAACCCTGCAACTCGACCTTTCGACTCCCCCAGCGCGCAAGAAGCTCATGGCGGAAGTCTTGGATTTAATCAGACATGGACAAATTCCTCACCACTGACCAACTCGAAATCTGCCTCAGCGAACCGACTCCCGGCTTGCTCGATACACTCCGGCAGCATCCCGGCGACATTCTCGTACTCGGTGTCGGCGGCAAAATGGGCCCCACATTAGCGCGTATGGCGCGCCGCGCGCTCGACCAGCTCGGCAGCAAGGACAAAGTCATCGGCGTCGCCCGGTTTTCCTCGAAAGACCTGCCGGTAGAACTCGAAAAACACGGCGTCATACCGGTCGCCTGCGATTTGCTCAACCGGCAAGCCGTCGCGAAGTTGCCTGACGCGCCGAATATCATTTTCATGGCCGGCCAAAAGTTCGGCACATCGTCTGGCCCGGAATTAACGTGGGCGATGAACACGTTGGTACCGGAACACACCTGCGAACGCTACCCGCAGTCGCGCATTGTTGCCTTCTCGACCGGCTGCGTCTACCCGCTCGTGCCGGTCGCCAGTGGCGGTTCGCGCGAAGACGATCCCGTCGGCCCGCCCGGCGATTACGCCAATTCCTGCGTCGGCCGGGAACGCATCTTCCAATATTTCTCCAAGAAGAACGGCACGCCGGTCGCGATTTACCGGCTCAACTACGCCATCGATCTCCGGTACGGCGTGCTCATTGACCTCGCGCAGAAAATCTTGGCCGGTGAAGAGATTGATGTCGCCATGGGCCACGTGAACATTCTCTGGCAACGCGACGCCAACGCTCGCGCCCTGCAATGCCTCGCCATCGCCGCCAGCCCGGCAGTGCCGATTAACATTACCGGTCCGGAAACGCTGGCCGTCCGCGATCTCGCCAACCAACTCGGCAAACTCCTCGGCAAACCGGCCAAGGTTGTCGGCAAAGAAGCTCCGACCGCCTGGCTCAACAACGCCGGCAAGTCCAGTCAACTTTTCGGTCAACCATCGGCGAGCGTTGAGCAAATGCTCGTCTGGGTTGCTGACTGGGTAAAACGCGGCGGTGCGACGTTGAACAAGCCCACCCATTTCGAGGCGCGCGATGGCAAGTTCTAGCTCCAAGACAATCCGCATCGGCATCGTTGGTGCCGGCATGGCCGGGCGCTTTCATGTCGCCTGCCTGCGCCGCGTCTACGGCGCGCGCATCGAACTCGCCGGCGTGACTTCGTTGCGCAAGGAAAGCCGGGAAGCTTTCGGCAAAGAGCACGGCATCCCGGTGTTTGACAGCATCGAAGCGATGCTCAACAAGATTGACGTGCTCGATGTCTGTTCCCCGCCCTACGCCCACGAAGCCGGCATTCTCGCAGCGGCTGCCGCCAGCAAGGCGATCATTTGTGAAAAACCGCTGACCGGCTACTTCGGCCCAACCGGCGCGGATGAACAATACCGGGGCGACAAAGATTCGAAGCAGAAGATGCTCGACGAATCGATCGCCCGCATGCAACGCATCGCGGCGGCGGTGCGCAAGAGCAAAGTCAGCTTCGGCTACGCCGAGAATTTTGTTTACGCACCGAGCGTCCAGAAGGAACGCGAAATCGTCGAGAAGACCGGCGCACAGATTCTGCGCATGACCGGCGAGGAATCGCACAACGGCTCCGCGTCACCGGTCTACGGCATCTGGCGTTTTGCCGGCGGTGGTTCGCTCATCGGCAAGGGCTGTCATCCACTCGGCGGCATGCTCTATCTGAAACGCCGGGAAGGTCTCGCGCGTGACGGCAAACCGATTCGTCCGAAAACCGTCAGCGCACGGACACATCAGCTCACGCGCTTGCCGGCGTTTCGCGATGCGAAATTGGTGCGCACGGATTACCACGACATTGAGGATTACGGTTTCATGCACGTGACGTTTACCGACGGCACGGTCGCCGATGTGTTGACGAGCGAAGTCGTGCTCGGTGGTATTTACGATTATGTCGAGGTGTTCGCCAATAACCACCGGACACGCTGCCGGATTAGTCCGACTGGCTTGGTGGACGCGTACAATCCGCGCGGCGATCAATTCAACGATATTTACCTCATCGAAAAAGGCAGCACGAAGGAAGGCTGGTCGCCGGCAGCGCCGGACGAGAATTTCACGATGGGTTACCAAGCCGAGATTGAAGACTTCGTGACCTGCGCCGCCGCCGGCACACAACCGCAGTCCGATCTCGATCTCGCGCTGGACACGACGGCGGCCATTTACGCGGCGTACGTTTCGGACGAACGAAAAGGCGTCGAAATCGAAATTCCACAATTATGAAGATCGGCATTATTGGATTGGGGCATCTGCATCCGCGGTCGTATATGCCGCACTTTCAGGCAATCCCAGGCGTGGAAGTCGCGGCGGTCGTCGAGGCTAATACCGGCTTGCGCGAGGCGTTTTGCCGGGATTTTAAGTTGCCGGGGTTCGCGACGGTGGACGAATTATTAAAAACGGTAAAACTCGATGTCGCGGCGATTTTTCTGCCGCACGTTGATTGTCCGGCGGCAGCGGCGCAGTGCGCGGCGCGCGGGATTCATTTGATGGTCGAGAAACCGATGGCTTCGAGCGCCGCTGGCGCGGCGGCGATTGTGCAGTCGGCCCGGCAAGCGGGCGTGAAGCTGACCACCGGTTACGCGTGGCGGTTGCATCCGGTGGCGAGCGAATTCAGAAAAATCATTCAAAGCGGCACCATCGGCGAAATCGTCGGCGCAGAAGGCCGGTGCGCCGCCGGTAAATTGAACCGGTATATCGAAGGTCATTCGCCGTGGATCTTGCAGAAAGCGTTGTCCGGCGGCGGACCGATGTATAACCTCGGCGTGCACTGGATTGATTTGTTCCGCTGGTTTCTCGAAGACGAAGTCGCTGAGGTGTCCGGCCGCAACGTGAAGGTCAACACGCAGTACGACGTGGAGGACAATTCGTTCGCGCATTTGAAATTTTCCAAGGGCGCAGTCGTAGCGCTGGACATCAGCTACACGGTGCCGGATTCATTCCCACACGGGCGCGATCTCTACCTGTCAGCGCGCGGTACGCGGGGCGTGATTTCGTGGGCGCCGGCATTTGAAGGCCAACGCGACACGTTATTCATCTGCCGGGACAAGGCGGAATCCAGGGAATACGATTTACCGCCGACGCCTGGTTACGCCGGTGGCATGGGGCGCGAGTATGTGCGATCATTCATCGACGCCGTCGCCAACAACCGTCCATTGCCGGTGACCGGCGAGGATGGCGTGGCGGCACTGCAGGTTGTTGAGGCAATTTACAAAGCGGACAAAGAAAAACGTTGGGTAGGAGTGGACAAATTATGAAATGGATTGTGACTGATTACATCGAGGACAACCTCGACTGGGAAGCCGCCGAGATGAAGAAGGCCGGTGTTGAGTTCGCCGCCTTCCAACTCAAATTCAAACCCGAAGACGAAATCGTCGCGCAAATCAAAGACGCCGATGCCGTGCTCGTCAACATGGTGAAATTCACGGAATCGCTCATCGCCAAGTTGCCGAAGATGAAATTGTTAATCCGGCATGGCATCGGTTACGACAATGTGGACGTGGCCGCCTGCACCAAACATGGCGTCAAATTCGCTTACCAACCCGACTATTGCGTCGAGGACGTGGCGGAACACGCTATCGCGTTAATCATGGCGTGCGGGCGCAAGGTTGTGTGGAGTCGTAAGACACTCGATGATTCGAGCGCGAAGCAGCAATGGGATTTTACCGGCTTGTTTCCGCTCCGCCGCATGGCCGGTAAGACGCTGGGCGTCGTCGGTTGCGGGCGCATCGGTAGCCGGGTCGTTCAGAAGATGGCGGCATTTGGATTCAAAATCATCGGCTGCGATCCGCTTTTGAGCGCGACTCGGAAGAAAGAGCTCGGTATTGAATTTGTGGACAAAGAAACGCTGTTCCGCACCGCCGACTACATCACATTGCACACGCCGCTAGGTCAGGAAACACGGAATCTGGTCAACGCGCAGACGCTGGCGCTGATGAAGCCGACTGCCTACTTGATCAACACGTCGCGCGGACCGATGGTGGACGAAGAGGCGCTCGCGGCGGCGTTGAAGAAGAAACAGATTGCCGGCGCAGCGATTGATGTGTTTGCCGTCGAACCACCGCCGATCGCACATCCATTTTTCGGATTGGACAATGTCATCTTGACGCCGCACATTGGCTGGGCGTCGGACGAAGCCGGTCAGGAAATTCGCCAGAGCATCGTCAACGATGTGCTCGCATTTGCCGCCGGTAAACCCGCGCGGTGCGTGGTCAATAAGGAGGTTTTAAAATCATGAAAATCGCAAATGTAAAAGCGCCGTTACCGGGACCGAAGAGCAAGGTGTTGCTTGATCGCTGGCATCAATTCGAGGCTGATGTCGTCGGCTTCCAAGCGCCGGTCGTCTGGGATCACGCCCAAGGCTGCGTCGTCACCGACGTCGACGGCAATAAATATCTCGACTGGACCTGCGGCGTGCTTGTCACGAACGTCGGCCATTGCCATCCACATTTGGTCGCGGCGATTCAAAAGGCTGCTGGCCGATTGCTGAATAATTACGAGTGCGCCAACGTCGAGCGCATCGAAGCCGCCGAGCGCCTGATCAAGGCGTTGCCGAAACATTTGAACCGGTGTTTTTTCCTTTCGACTGGCAGCGAAGCTACCGAAGGCGCGCACCGGTTGATGAAACGAAAGACCGGCAAGTACGAAATCATCTCGTTTCATGGCGGTTTCCACGGCCGCACCTGCGCTTCCGCGTCGATGGGCGGCATGCCCAGCCCCAAGAAAGGCTACGGCCCGAGCTTGCCCGGCGTGATTCGCGTGCCGTATCCGAATCCGTACCGGGATCCGAATGGTTGGTGCGACGAAGGACCGGAGTTCAAACGCTATTTTGATTTTCTGGAAGAAGTCGTCGCCGCGAACAGCACCGGCAGTCTGGCCGGCTGTATTGTCGAGCCGTACGAAGGCGCGGCAGGTTTCATTTTCCCGCCGAAAGGTTGGCTGAAGAAACTGGAACAATGGGTGCACGCCAAAGGCTTGCTCCTCACCGTGGACGAAGTGCAGGCATCCTATGGCCGCACCGGCAAGATGTGGGCCATCGAACACGAAGATATCAAGCCCGACATCCTCACCATCGGCAAAGCCATCGGTTGCGGCGCGCCGGTCTCGGCAGTCGCGGCCACGGCGGAAGTTTTCTCCTGTCTGTCAAAAGGCGAGATGTCCAGCACGCTTGGTGGCAACCCAGTCGCCAGCGCGGCCGTTTGCGCGGTGCTCGATATTTACGAGCGCGAGCCATTGGTCGCCAATTCAGAAAAGATGGGCGCGTACATGCTCAAGCGATTGCAGACAATGGCAGCCAGTTGCCCATATCTCGGCGACGTACGCGGCATGGGCCTAATCATCGGCTTGGAATTTGTGAAAGACAAAACGACGAAGGTACCGGCACCGGAGTTGATCAAGCCGCTCATTGTGGATTGCGCCAATCATGGATTGCTCATCGGTTCGGTCGGCATGTATGGCAACGTCATCCGTTGCGCGCCACCGCTCGGCATTACGCAAGCCGAAGCCGACGAGAGTCTTGAAATCATGGCCGGCGCATTGCAACGCCTGAAGCTCTGACATGCAAGCCACGATTACCAAGCTATTGCCAGACGCGCAGAAGTTCCTTTGCGACTTGATTCGGTACGAGTCCACGCCCGGCAACGAACACGCGGCGATGCTGTTTTGCGAAAAAGAATTCGCCAAACTCGGCGTGGTCGTCGAGAAAGTGCCGCTTTCCGACACAATCAAGAACGATCCCGATTATTCCACGCCGGTACCGGACATTAAATACGACGGCCGGTTCAACCTACGCCTTGTCCGCAAAGGTCTAGGCGGCGGACGTAAGCTTCTGTTCAATGCCCACACCGATGTCGTCCCGGCATCGGAAGGACAACCGGATGCTTACCGGCCGCGCGTTGAAAACGGCGTCGTCTTCGGCCGCGGCGCTTGCGACGACAAAGGTCAAGTCGCGTTGCTCTATCTATTTTTTAAAGCGCTCGATGCCGGCAAGGTGCAACTCGCCGGTGACATCGTCGCCCATCTCGTCGTCGAAGAAGAGAACGGCGGCAACGGTTCGGTCGCGATGGCGCGCACCGGCGAGAAGGCCGATGGTTGCGTGGTGCTAGAAGCTTCGGAAGGCAAATTGTTCACTTCGATCCGTGGCGCGGTCTGGTTTCAGATTGTGTTTCACGGCAAAGCTGGTCACAGCGGCCAAGCCGGGCAGACCAAGAGCGCGCTGCTGATTGCTCGCGATGCAATTGCGCTGCTGGAAAAATATCACGTCGAACTGCTGGCGGCCTCGCGCGGGTTGCCATTATTCGATCCGTATCCGAATCCGATGCCAATCACATTTGGCAAACTCAACGCCGGTAACTGGCCAGCGGCAGCGCCAAGCCGGGCGGTGTTGGAAGGTGTGCTCGGATTGTTGCCGAACAAAACGAAAGAGCAAGTCATCGCCGGCATGCGCCAAGCTTTGGAGCCACTCGGTACCAGTAACTTTGAGCTGAGTTTTATGTACCGGCATGACAGCAGCGTCGTGGATCCGAAACACGAATTGCCGCAGACTTTGCTTGCCGCTGCCGGTAAGGCCGGGCATCCGCTTACGGTCAGCGCGATGACGGCATCGTGCGACGCCTGGTTTTACAACAACCAGCTCGGCATTCCGACAGTTGTGTACGGTCCCGGCACGTTGAAGGTCGCGCACTCGAAAGATGAACAAATCGCCATGCAGGACATCGCCAATGCGGCGGAAGTTCTCATCGCGTTCACCAAGGATTATTGCAATGAAAGCACTCGTTAAAACCCAAAAAGGCAAAGGCTTCATCGAACTTCGCGACGTGCCGGAGCCGAAACCGAAAGCCGGCGAGGTAAAGATCGAAATCGCCGCCTGCGGCATTTGCGGCACTGACATTCACGTCCGTCACGACGAATTCCCGTACTGGCCGCCGGTGATCCTCGGCCACGAGTTTTCCGGCACAGTGATTGAACTCGGTCCAGATTGCCACACAGCAAAAGTCGGTCACCGGGTGGTAGCCGAGCCGCACACGAAGGCGTGTGGCGATTGTTATCTCTGCCGCACCGGTAACATCCAGATTTGTCCGAACAAACGCTCACCGGGCTGGGGCATTGACGGCGCGATGACGAAGTATATTTGCTATCCCGAACGCTTGCTACACCGGATGCCTGACAACATGACATTCGACCAAGGTGCCTTGGTCGAGCCGACTGGCAATGTCGTCGCCGATGTGATTGAACGCGCCCGGATCATGCCGGGTGATTTCGCCGTAGTCATCGGACCGGGACCGATTGGGTTGCTGGCGGCGATGGCCGCCCGTGCGGCTGGTGCGCGCGAAGTAGCAATCATCGGCACGCCGGGTGATTTGAGTTTGCGATTGGCGAAAGCCAAAGAACTTGGCTTCACGAAATTGATCAATATCGCCGAGACGAATGCGGTCGAAGCAATTATGGACATGACCGGCGGCCTCGGCGCAGACATGGTCATCGAGTGCAGTGGTTCGCCGCGCGCAATTCCCGGGACTATCGACTTAGTTCGCAAGATGGGCAAGATTTGCGTCATCGGCTTGACCGGCAACAAGAATGTCGAAATCCCGTGGGACAAGTTCTGCTTCAAGGTCGTGGATGTCATTTT
>JBAWWR010000110.1:0-8216 GCA_037146675.1 Verrucomicrobiota bacterium
ATAATCTCTTGAACCAGTTGATTCAGCTACAGGAACTCACTTTTGCCAAGGAAGAACAAAAAGCCTCCGGTTCAAAACTGCCGCTCGCGCAACTGGAAAAAGCCATTACCAGACTCCGCGCCCAATTACCGGTCGAAGTGGCCGACCGCTACGACCGGCTCCAACAACGCTATCCGCTCGCGGTTGTGCCGCTCACTCGTGGTAGCTGTTCACGCTGCGGTCTCGCGGTGCCGGCGCAAGTTGTTAACGTCACCAAGGCCGGTGAGACTCTGCAAAACTGTCCGCACTGTGGCCGCTACCTTTATTTTCCAGCGACGGTGGCGCGCCAGCCCAAGCGCAAGCTTGACCACGAGAAACCATTACCCGCCGGCATCGCTCGGTTCTCAGCGCCGAGCCTGATGTTGCCAAGATTAACTGCGACGACACCGGTGGAAGTGATTGGCGAATTGACTAAACTGCTCGGCGATGGCGGTTTTATTGAAGCCCCCAGCACCATGAGCGAACACGCGTTGCGCCGGGAAGCCATTGTCAGCACGGCAGTCGAACACGGACTGGCGTTTCCGCACGTGCGCGATGTGGAAGGCGGCGGCTTGACGTTCGCACTCGGCCTGAAACCGAAAGGCCTGAATTTTGGCGCACCCGGCGATCATCTCAGCAAGATTTTCTTTTTCATCGTCATTCCCACGCCGGCCACGGCATTTTATTTGAGGTTGCTCGCTGGATTGGTCCGCACGTTTGACTCCGCTGAAGCGCGCAATACGCTACTCGAGTGCGAGAAGCCGGAGCAGATGTGGAAGACACTGATTAAGCTGACCCGCGAGACCATCCCGTAATTTAGCACGGCAACTTGACCATGCGCCGACGGTTCGATATTCTCAACCCGTGAAATTTGTCTGCCACCAATCCCGTCTGCGCGGTGAAGTCACTATTCCCGGCTCGAAGTCGCACACAATCCGCGCCATCGCCATTGCCGCGCTTGCAGACGGCGAGAGTCGCATTGAAGCGCCGCTCGATTCCGGTGACGCTCGCTCTGCCGTCCGCGCGTTCACCGCGCTCGGCGCGAAGATTGATTGCCAGCCCGCAGTCTGGGTTGTCCAAGGTACCGGTGGCGAACTCCAAGCGCCGGCCGACGTCATTGACGTCGGCAATTCCGGCACCACCATCAACATCGCCATGGGTTCCGCTGCATTACTACGCCAAGGCCAAGTCACCTTTACCGGCGACCACCAAATCCAGCGTCGTCCCTCCGGTCCGTTACTCGCGTCACTCAACGACCTTGGCGCGCGCGCCGAATCCACGCGCGGCAACGGCTGCCCGCCGCTCGTCATTCGCGGCCGGCTCCGCGGTGGCACGACCACCATCGAATGTAAATCGAGTCAGTACCTCACAAGTTTGCTCATCAACTGTCCACTCGCCGATGGCGACACCATCATCAATGTGCCGGTACTAGAAGAGAGGCCGTACGTCGAAATGACTCTCGACTGGCTCGCCCGGCAAGGCATCAAACTTGAGCATACCGGCCTCAATGAATTCCGCATTCCCGGCAAACAGAACTACCGGCCATTCACACGCCGCATCCCGGCGGATTTTTCGTCTGCAACATTTTTCCTCTGCGCCGGCGCGCTCGGCGACAACGATGTGACCGTGCGCGGTCTCGATCTTTCTGATCCGCAAGGCGACAAGGCCGTGATTGATTATTTGCGGCAACTGGGCGCACGCCTTGAAATCTTACCGGACGGCGGCATCCGCGTCCGGCCCGGCAACCTGCGCGGTTGCCGTCTCGATCTAAACGCCACGCCCGATGCGTTGCCGATGATGGCGGTGATTGCGTGTTTTGCGGCCGGTAAGACCACGCTCGCCAATGTTGCCCATGCGCGAATTAAAGAGACGGACCGAATCGCGACAATGCGCGCGGAGTTGACCAAGCTTGGTGCGAAAGTAACGGAGATGCCGGACGGTTTAGAAATCGAAGGCTGCCAATTGACCGCTGCCGCCGTAGATGGCCATCACGACCACCGGATTGCGATGGCGCTGGCTGTGGCAGGCTGCGCTTTACCGGGCACCACAACCATCGCCACTGCCGAATCTGCGACAATCACCTTCCCGACGTTCACCGATTGCATGCAGCGGCTTGGGGCCGAGATTGTAACGGCGTAGCCGGGCTACGATTCGGCAACTGACGTGGCGGACTTAAAGCGCAAGACGCCGAGTAGTTCGCCAAATTCTTCCACGCGCAACAGCTTGCAGGCCGCGCCAAAGACTACCAACGCCACAACCATTGAGCCGGCTACGTCAAGATACCGGTTGGTATTGCTTGCAAGCCATTGATGCGTGCCGTAGGCCGCGATACTCATTGCCAGCGCCGCGCCGGTGATGCGAATGCTTGAGATTAACAACTGGCGCCCTTCGATGCGACCAATTCGCCGGCGCATCAACACCAGCAACAGGAAGAAATTAATCAGCGCCACGCCCGAGGTCGAGAGCGCCAGCCCGGCTGTTTGCATTTTCAAAACAACGGCGAACACGTAATCCAGTCCGGCATTGACGACAATCGAAAAGATCGCCACGTACATCGGCGTTCGCGAATCACCGAAAGCATAAAACGTCGGCGCGATGACTTTGATTGCCGCGTAGCCAGCCAACCCGATTGCAAACGCCTGCAGACAAAAAGCCGTTTGCGCCGTGGCCGTGGCATCGAACTTGCCATGCTGATAAACCACCGCGATGATTGGCCCGGCTAGCAATGCCAACCCGCAGGCCGCCGGGATGCAGAGGAAGAATGCCAACCGAATCGACCGGCCCAAGACTTTCCTAAATTGATCCACCTCGCCGCGTGCGATATGCGCGCTCGCAGTCGGCAGTGTCGCCACGCCAATTGCTACGCCAAATATGCCGATGGGAAATTGCATCAGACGGAAGGAGCAGTTCAACCACGTCACCGCGCCATTGCCAAAATAAGAGGCAAACCAGTTATCCACGAAGACGTTGATCTGCACCGCCGCCGCGCCGAGGATGCTGGGGCCGAGCAACCGGACCACGCGCCGAAACCCCTCGTCGTGCCAATCCAGAATCGGTTCATACCGGTAACCCACCGCGCGCAATGCCGGTACCTGCACGAGCCATTGCGCCGCGCCGCCGATCAATGTGCCAAGCGCCACGCCCGTCATCGCCGCCGCGCCAAACTTTGGGTCGAACCAGTACGCCAACCCGACGCTGCCGAGGAGCGAGCCGATGTTAAACATCATGGACGCGCTTGCCGGCACGCCGAACCGGTGTTTCGCATTGAGCATCCCCATCGCCAACGCCGCCATCGCCACCATCAGCAAAAACGGGAACATGATTTGCGTCAGCCGCGTCGTCAATTCCAGCTTGCCGGGAATGGCGGCAAACCCTGGCGCAATGAATTGCACCAACCACGGCGCCGCGAGGATGCCGACGAGCGTGATGATACTCAGCACCACAAACAGCCCGTTCAACACTAGATTCGCCAGCCGGAACGCCGCCTTGTCGCCTTCCTTTTCCAGCTTCTGCGAAAAGGTCGTCACGAATGCCGCCGACAACGCGCCTTCCGCGAACAAATCCCGGAGCAGATTCGGAATCCGGAACGCCGTAACAAACGCGTCGAACTCCCGGCTCGCGCCGAACAACGACGCCAGCACCAGTTCGCGCACCAGCCCGAGCACGCGGCTGCCCAACACCGCCAGGCTCACCGTCCGCGCCGAGCGGACGACGGACGGATTACCGGCTGGTTTAGGAATGCTCATGCGCTGCGCAGAATAGGGAAAACCCGGTAAAACGGGAAGGATAACTTAGCGAACCCGGCACACTTGGATGATTCAACGACTAGCTAGCCGGGGTCGTTCGCCGGGGCGGCGGAGGGATGGGTATTGGTTAAATCGCATGGTTAGACTTCTGTGGGGTTTCGTTTCATAGCGATCCATTTTCTAAATTTCTGAATGAACCAAACGACCAGAGTTACCTGAAATACACAACTTCCGACCGTTGCAATAGGCAGGAACAGTAAGCCGAATCCACCCAAGAGATTGGATTTCGGATAGAGAACCATTCATGTAATAATACCAGCATCGCCAACAGCCCAGATTGAGCCGTTTGCTACAAACAACCACCAGTATGCGTTTCGCGTTTTCATTTTGTTATTGGCCTAACGCGGTTGGCAAGCTGGTGGCGCGGACGGTTCTGATTAATCCGACCCGGCGGGTGCAGCGCGGAATGGTTGGGACATTCGCCGCTTGTTCAAGCGGCCGGTCGCGATGTGAATTTCAGCCGACTGTGACCGGTTGCGCGCCATAACGTTGGCAATCACTGCCTCGACCACGAACACTAGCAACGCCAGCAACAGACAGGCCGGCCACAATGGCGTCAGCTCGCGTTTCTGTTCCAGCCATTGTCGCAAACTATCCAAGCCGGTAATCGTGTCGCACGGCGCCAACTTCATCAGCGCATCGTCGGTAATTGAATGCAGATTTGATTCGCGCGGGTCGGGATTTACCGCAAGTTGCTGCACCACGCCCTCACGCGGCGAAGTCACAGTGTATATGCCGACTTGCTCGGCGCGTTCCACCACCCACTCGCCGGCGCCCAACGGCTGCGTCGCGCCATTCGGCAGCGTCACCGTCAACGCCTCCTCGCGTGGCAAGTTCGGCGCGGCCGGCAAGCCATCACCGGCAGAATAGCTCATGAATTGCCGGTCCAATTCCGCCGACCAACGCGCAATTTGTTTCGCGAGCGGCAAGAAGGCCGGCGAGATCGGCAAATTACCCCACGACCGGTCCGCCGACGCATTCACAAACAGCACCTTGCCGGCACCGCGCGTGCCGGCAACTATGAACGGGATGTTGTCGCCGAGTGTGAGCAGGACTTTCGCGTCCTTGGCGAGTTCGAGATTGAAGAGTTTCTGCTGCGGCAACGCTGGGAACGGCGTGCTCTCGTCCCAAGTATTGACGAACAGCGAATGCCGAGCGTCGAGCGTCCGGATCGACATCCGGCCAGCTGGTAATTCATGCACGCCAATCGGCTTGACCGGCAAGAAATCAATATGCGCCATATTCTCCGCGCTGGAATGATCACCACAGAAAAACGCCACCGTGCCGCCACGTTGCAGCAACCGGTCGAGCCGCACCAACGCCCGGTCACTCAGCGCGGCATCAGCAACAAAAACTGCCGAGTAACCTTCCAACGCAAAGTCATCGAGCTCCGTCGCAGAAATAACCTTGGCCGCGATATCGCTACCGGCCGCGAGTGCTTTGGTGAGATAGAAACCAGAGTGCAGCGATTCCGGTCCGGCTTGTTGACCTTCGACAACCACCACGCGCGGCGGTTGGTAAACTGCGAGCCAGAAGCACTGATGGTTATCATCCAGCAAGTGGTCATCCTGAATGCTGACAGTGCCACGCAATGAATCGCCGGTCACTACCGGCAACGAAAACTCAAACGCCACCTCCGTGGCCGAACCCGGCGCAACATCTACCGCCCGTTGAGCAACGCGCTGAGTGCCGATTCGAACTTCGAGAAGGTCGTGTAATTCCGCCGCCGAGAAATTTTCAACCGTCGCCGAACCGCGCACTACCGCGCCGGCAATTACGAATGGCGATTGGAATTTCACGTGCGTAACTGCCGCGTTGACCGCTTCCAGATTATCCGTCCGCACGACAGTCAGTTGTGCGCCGGTCTGTTGCCATGTATCGTCAAACACCGTTCCCGGCGCAAACCGCCAGCCGCCTTCCTGATTATCGGTTAGCAGATAGACGTGCCGAATGCGCTTCTGGGAACGCGTCACAATCTTGCGCGCCTCCCGCAGTGCCGGCCCGAAATCGCTGCGTAACTGTGTCGGCTGAATACCTTGTACGGCTTGCCTGGCGGACGCGTAATTCACGGTCGGCTCACCGATCAACAATTGTGCCCGGTCATTGGCGCCGATGACCGCGACCTCGTCACCGGCACGGACGTCGTCGAGGATTGCCAATGCTTGTTGCCGGGCGGCATCAAGTCGCGTTTTGTCGCCGGTCCGGTAATTCATGCTGAGCGAGTTATCGATGAGCAGCACGATGGTGCGCGGGACGCTGCCGCCCCACCAATTCGCCGCCCGCGGTGAGACAACCGGCCGCGCCGCTGCCAACGCAATCAGCGCGAATACGAGGCAGCGCAGGAGTAAAAGCAGTAGGTTCTCAACGCGTGACCGGCGCGCAGTCTTCGATTGTACCAATTTCAGAAACCGCAACGTGCTAAACGGGATTTGTACGACGCGCTTGCGTTGCAACAGGTGGATGATGACCGGCACCGACAACGCCGCCAACCCGCACAACATCCATGGCGAGAGAAATTGCATCAGAGTGACATCCGCCGGCGTTCCGCCAGATACTGGTGAACGAAATCTTCAAAACTCTGCTCGGTAGTCACCAGCCGGTAATCAACGTTGAGCACGGCGCACTTTTCCCGGCACTGATCAATCAGCTTTTGAAGTTCCTGCTTGTACGCCAGTCGGGCAGCACTCGGATCAATCTCCAGTTTCTCGCCGGTCTCCAAATCCAAAAACTCCGCCATCTGGCCGATCTCCAAATCCAACTCCACCGGGTCGAGAATCTGGAGCAAAATCACGTCGTGCATCTTCTTGCGGAAATGCGCCAAGGCACCAAAGACGGCGTCAGGGTCATCGAACAAATCGGACAACAGAACAATCATCCCGCGCCGGGAAATCATCTCTGCCAGCGCGTGCAACGCCTTGCCGGTTTCGGTCCGGTTTGTCGGTTCGTGACCGGCCATTCGTTCGAGAAAAAGGCGCAGGTGGCGCTTGCCGGTGCGAGCCGGGACGTGTTGCCGGATTTCGTTGTCGTAAATCGTGACACCGAGTGAGTCGCGCTCTTTGCTGACGAGATAGCCGAGCGCGGCGGCGACGTTGCAGGCATACCGGTATTTGGTTGGCCGTCCCGGCGACGCATAGGCCATCGAACCGGAGCCGTCGATGATGACCTGAACGCGTAGGTTGGTTTCTTCCTCAAACTGTTTGATGTAATACCGGTCGGTCTTGCCGAAAACTTTCCAGTCGAGGTTACGGAGGTTGTCGCCCTTGACGTATTGCCGGTAATCGGTGAACTCGACGCTCGCGCCTTTGAGCGGACTGGCGTGACCGCCGGACTGGAAACCTTCGACGACGTACCGGGAGCGGAGCACGAAGCTGTCGAGCTTGCGCATCGCTTCGGGCGTGAGAAAATCGCTGATGCCGATTGCCATATTAAAAAGCGACAGTAAAAAGTTGCTCTGGCCCGCCGAGCAGCGCCCAACCGTCGCCGATGAACATCAGCACGTAACCGTCGACCATCCCGCCCGGTTGCAGCAGCGCATTGGCGGTTGCCGATTGGAATTGCAGCGCCCGCGTGCCGCCAACGTCGAGCGGCGTGATTTTCCAAGCACCGACCGGCGGGCGCCGGTTCTTGATTGCGTCAGACAGTAAACTCAACTGCGGGCTGCGCGTCGTTCCAAGCTGGTAGCGTTGGTTGATCTGCCGCTTGAAGCCGGCTGGCTCGTGGAGTTTGTAGACCCACGGTTGCCCCCACGGATCGACACGAAGCGCTTCCGGCAAGTCCACTAGTTTGTCGGGAAAACTAACGTGGTGCCGGTAGTAATCTCGCAATATAACCGCTAAATCTTCCACCCAAACACGCGCCAACCACGGCCGCGCAGCCTCGCGAATACCTTGCGCCACCGGATCATTGCCAGTCAGGCGCGAGAATTTTTCAATGTCAGCACGCCACACTGAAGCCGGCGCGCCTGACAGAATTGTACAGAAGGTTTTTTGAAATTGCAGCGCCGGTTGGAGTTCTGCCGGCACGGTTTGGGCGGTGGCGAGTTGATTAGAAAGCGTGGCGGGATTGAGTTGAAGCGGCCAGAGTTCCGACAAGGTCGCCGCGCCGGCCGGCACGGCTAGGACCAGCCAGAGACAAAGCCTGCTAGTGCGCCAGGACATAGAACAAAACATTAACACCCAGCGCCGTCGCATCCCGCGGTTCATAGCCAAGTGCATACGGTGCAATCGCGCGTTCCCAACCCGCGCTCAAGTCGTAGGGACTGTAAATGACATTCAGTGTGCCATTCAACTCGATTCCGTAAATTTCTGGCGCGATGGCGGTTTGATTCCCACGCTGAACGGCGAGCGCATTGCGCGGTTTCATTGTGCGCACATCTTGGGGCTCGCTAAATAG
>JBAWWR010000111.1:0-8169 GCA_037146675.1 Verrucomicrobiota bacterium
GCGCTCGAAGAAGCCGCCGCCGAGCAGGATGATAAATTGCTCGAAGAGTTTCTCGCTGGTCAATCACTCACGCTTGAAGAAATCACCAAAGGCACCCATGCCGGCGTTTCGCGCGGGACGACGGTGCCGATTTATTGTGGCAGCGCGGAAAAAGAACTCGGCGCCCGGCAATTACTCGAAGGCGTGGTGGCGCTGCTCCCCTCGCCTGCTGACGTCGGAGCAATGGCAACATTGGAAGGCGACCCGGTCGCACCGAAAGCCAATGCGCCGTTTGCCGGCTTCGTGTTTAAGGCGACGGTGGACGCGTTTGCCGGCCACTTGGCCTACGTCCGTGTGATTGCCGGCACGTTGAAGGCCGATCTCGACGTTGTGAACGTCACGCGCAACGGCAAGGAACGCATCCCGCAACTGCTGCGGATTCACGGCAAGACTCAGCAGATCATCACCGAAGCCGGTCCCGGCGAAATCGTCGCGCTGGCCAAACTCAAGGACACGCACATCAACAACACGTTGTGCGATCCGAGCCGGCAAGTGCAATTCCCACCCATTAAATTCCCAAAACCGGTGATGAGCTATGCCGTTCACCCACACACGGCGAAGGACGAGGAAAAAATCAGTCTGGCGATGCACCGCTTGCTCGAAGAAGACCCGACGATTGCGATGGACCGAAATCCGCACACCAAAGAATTGGTCATCTCGGGCCTCGGCGATCAACATCTCGCGGTGGTGCTTGATAACTTGAAGAAGAAACTCGGCGTCAACGTTGATCTCTCAACGCCAAAAGTTGATTACAAGGAAACCATCACCGCCCGTGCCGAAGGCCATTACAAACACAAGAAACAATCTGGCGGACGCGGCCAATACGGCGAAGCTTACCTGCGCGTCGCACCTCGCGAACGCGGCGCGGGCTTCGAGTACGTGGATGCCGTTGTCGGCGGGGCAATTCCGCGCAACTTCATCCCGGCGGTGGAAAAAGGTTGTGTCGAGGCGTTGCAGACCGGCACGGTGGCCGGGTTTCAAGTCGTGGACGTGCAGGCGGAAGTGTACGACGGCTCGTATCACGATGTGGACTCGAACGAACTCAGTTTTAAGATTTCTGGGTTGCATGCGTTTAAAGATGCGATGGCGAAGGCGCGGCCGGTTTTGCTCGAACCAATTATGAACGTCCATGTGTACGCGCCAGACCAGTACATGGGTGATATTACCGGCGACCTTAACCATCGGCGCGGACGGATTATGACAGTCGAGATGGTGGATGGTTTGCAATGTATCAAGGCCCAAGTGCCGCAAGCGGAGTTGTTCAAGTACGTGACCGAGCTGCGCTCGATGACTGGCGGTCGCGCATCGTTCGAAATGGAGTATAGTCATTACGAACAGGTGCCGGCGCATATCGCAACGAAAGTGGCTGCTGAGGCGCAAGCAGCAAAGAAGACCGAACACGCGTGACCGGTTTTGACCTGAGTGGGCGAAATTCTGCACACCGGTGAAATCGGGCCTGTCACCGGTAAGTTTGTATTTGGTTGCGCAGGCGCTAATTGGCGAGATTGCCCTAACGGCAGATACCGGCTTGGCATTTCGCTTGCTGAAACAATCGCGTAGTCCAAGCGACTGTTTTAAGTTGTAAGAGCGAGTGCGGCATTTTATCATGCCTTTGCTTGGAGAAAAATTATGAAGAAGATTGAAGCAATTATTAAACCGTTCAAACTCGAAGACGTCAAAGAGGCCCTCAGCGGCGTCGGCGTCGAAGGTATGACGGTCAGCGAAGTCAAAGGCTTTGGCCGGCAAAAGGGCCACACAGAAATTTACCGGGGCAGCGAGTACACTGTAGATTTCTTGCCGAAGCTGAAACTGGAAATCGTCGTGTCCGATGGCGCCGTTGAGGCAGCGGTTAACGCCATCATGAAGGCCGCCAAAACCGGCAAGATCGGCGATGGCAAGATTTTCATCTTACCGGTCGAGCAGGCGGTACGGATCCGGACCGACGAGCGCGGCGAACAAGCCGTGTAAGTTACCGGCAGACGAAACGAGTGTTGCGATAACTAAAACCAAACCCGCGCCAACGCGCCGGGCGATTAGGAGAACCATGACACCAAAAGAAGTTCTAGCATTATGCAAGAGTAAGAATGTGCAGTTAGTGGACGTTAAGTTTTGCGACTTTCTCGGCACGTGGCAGCATTTCTGTATCCCGGTCGCGGAGCTGACCGAGGAAGTTTTCACCGAATGCCTGGGGTTTGACGGCTCCTCGATTCGTGGTTGGGCTTCCATCGAAGCCAGCGACATGTTGCTACAATTGGATCCGGACACCGCGATTATTGATCCATTTCCGCAGTCGCGCACACTGAGCATCGTGGCCGACGCGTTGGACACGATCACGCACGAGCCGTACAGCCGCGACCCGCGCAATGTCGCTCGCAAATCCGAATCGTACCTCAAGAGCACCGGCCTTGCTGATACGGCATATTTCGGGCCTGAAGCGGAGTTTTTCATTTTTGACGATGTTCGCTTCGGCCAGACCACGAACAGCAGCTTCTACTATCTTGATTCCAATGAAGGCATCTGGAACAGCGGCCGTGAAGAGTTCCCGAACCTCGGCAACAAGATCCGCCACAAGGAAGGCTACTTCCCGGTTGCACCGCAGGACACGCAGGTGGATATCCGCAACGACATGATTAATGTCATGAAAGATTGCGGTCTCCGCGTCGAACGCGAGCACCACGAAGTCGCCACCGCCGGCCAGGCGGAGATTGATTTGCGGTTCGCCCCGCTCACCCAGATGGGCGACGCGATGATGTTGTACAAGTACATCGTCAAGAACGTGGCCAAACGCCACAACAAGACCGTCACCTTCATGCCCAAGCCGCTCTTCGGTGACAATGGCTCCGGCATGCACTGCCACCAGAGCTTGTGGAAAAAAGGCAAACCGCTGTTCGCTGGCAACAAGTACGGCGGCCTCAGCGAAATGGCCATTTATTACATCGGCGGCATCCTCAAACACGCCAAAGCACTCGCGGCGATTTGCAATCCGACCGTCAACAGCTACAAGCGCCTCACGCCTGGCTTCGAAGCGCCGGTTAATTTGGCCTACTCCAGCCGCAACCGCTCGGCCGCGATCCGCATCCCGACCTACAGCCCGAGCCCGAAGGCGAAGCGCATCGAGTACCGTCCACCCGATCCGTCCGCGAACATCTACCTCGCCTGCGCCGCGATGCTCATGGCCGGCTTGGATGGCGTGCAGAACCGGATTGATCCAGGCGAACCGATGGACAAGAACCTTTACGAGTTGTCACCGGCAGAATTGAAAAAGGTACCGCAAATGCCCGGCAGTCTTGCCGAAGCCTGCGACGCCTTGGAAAAGGATCACGAATTCTTGCTCCGTGGCGATGTGTTCACGCAGGACGTAGTCGAAACATGGATCGACATCAAGCGCAAGGAGCAGGACCAAATCCGTCTGCGCCCGCATCCATGGGAATTCCACATGTATTACGACTGCTAATTGAGCGGTCATTCTGAATCAAGTTGGGGCGCGTCACAAACGCGCTCCAACTTTTTTTCTGCACATTACGCAAGCCGGTAACGAAAAAATCGCGGACGATAAAAATAGGCTTGCGATGAAAAATCAAGGTCACTATGCTGCGCTCCGCTTTAGGCGAAGCGAGTGCAGACGAAGGCCTGTGAATAACTTGTTAATAGCTTGGAATCACAGTTAGTTGTTTAACTGTGATAGGTGCGAGTACCAAGCAAGAATTTTTTAAATATTCACAACCTTCCGGTGATTTGCGTGTTTGTCAGACTGTTTAGACAATTATAGACTTGATGGCTGCCCATTCTAGTCTGACTTGTCTAGACTCAGGCTCGTGAGGAAGCGGCCTGTTATGCGCAAGATTGTCCTGCCGCCCGCCCAAGCAAGGAATCGATCATTAATAAGGGATTGTTAATAGTTTGTGAATAACTCAGCAGAAAGCGGCAAGATACGCGGTCACGTTCACCTGTGGGCAGACGCCTGCAAGGTGTTGCAGGGAATGCTGAACGCTGATCTTTTTGCGCGGTGGTTTGCGCCGATCTGTGCCCTTGAAATCCAAGGCAACATGTTGTTGCTCGGCGTCGCCAATGAGTTCAGCCAGATTTGGTTGCAGGACAATTTTCTACCGTTGGTCCGGGAAGCCGTAAATCAAGTTTCAAAAGAACCACTCCAAGTTAGATTTATCGTGGACGCCACGGCTGTTGCTCCGGCGCTACCGATCGTTACGGCCCGCAAGGAAATCGCTACCCGCCCAGCACTTGATATCAAGCTCAACCCGCGCTACACGTTCGACACGTTCGTTGTCGGCTCGAACAACAGCTTTGCTCACGCCGCCGCACTCGCCGTGGCGCAGGCACCGGCCAAGGCTTACAACCCGTTTTTCATGTACGGTGGCGTCGGCCTCGGTAAGACCCATCTGATGCAAGCCATCGGCCATCACGCCGCCAGTGGGCACAAGTCCGTCAAAGTCTGCTACGTCACCTGCGAGCAATTCACCAACGAATTCATCCATGCCATCCAGACCAGCACGATGACCAAGTTCCGCAAGCAATACCGGCAAGCGGATGTGCTGCTGATCGATGACATCCAGTTTCTCGGCGGCAAGGAGCAGACACAGGACGAATTTTTCCACACGTTCAACAGCCTGTTTGACGCGCACAAGCAAATCATCCTTTCCAGTGACCGGCCCGCAGCTGAAATCGCCAACCTAGAAAGCCGGTTGGTCTCGCGGTTTGAATGGGGCTTGGTGACGGAATTGCAGATGCCGGCGCTTGAAACCCGGATCGCAATTTTGAAAAAGAAAGCCGCACTTCTGGACGTCAAGGTGCCGGAGCGCGCCCTCGAATACCTCGCCGAACGCATTCGCACCAATGTCCGCCGCCTCGAAGGCGCGCTGATTCGCGTCGCGTCGTACGCCTCATTGACCGGCAAGGAAATTACGATTGACCTACTCGATGATCTGTTGCACGACGCGCTCCACGAGGAGGCCAAGCGCACGATCACTGTGGATTTGATTCAGCGTAAAGTGGCCGAGCATTTTGACATCCGCTTGGCTGATATGACTAGCCGGCGCCGCCCACAAAATGTCGCTTTTCCACGGCAGGTCGCGATGTACTTGAGCCGGACGCTGACCGACCGGTCGCTGGTGAATATCGGTGAGAGTTTTGGTGGGCGCGACCACGGGACAGTGATGCACGCCTGCCGGCTAATCGAAACCAAGATGGCCGCTGATAACCGACTCCGCCAAACAGTCTTGCACCTTCAGACCGCCCTCGAGCGCTGATTACAGCAGTTTCTTCTGCTTATCTTCAGCAACCAACTCTGCCACGCCACGACGGTGACGACTCCGTCGCTGTTCCATCGCCAACTTATCATGCTCGGAATCAACCGGTGACGGATACTTACCGGTGTAACAGGCGGTGCAAAACCCATTCGCCGGTAAGCCCGTTGCCTGAATCATGCCGTCCAACGACAAATAACCAAGGGAGTCGGCACCGAGAAAATCCCGGATAGCATCGAGCGAATTGTTTGCGGCCATCAACTCTTTCCGCGTCGGAAAATCAATCCCATAAGCGCACGGCCATTGGTGCGGCGGACAACTGACCCGCATGTGGACTTCCTTCGCGCCGGCCTCGCGCAACGTGGTCACACGCGCCCGCGCCGTCGTGCCGCGCACGATCGAATCGTCGACGACGACCACCCGTTTGCCGCGCACCATGTTTTCAATGAGGTTGAGTTTGACGCGCACCCCAAAATCACGGATAAGCTGGCTCGGCTGAATGAAGGTACGCCCGATGTAATGGTTGCGGACAAACGCCATGGAGTATTCCGCGCCGGCTTCCTGCGCATAACCGAGCGCGGCCCACGTGCCGCTGTCGGGCACCGGTATGACCAAGTCAGCCGGCGCTGGATGTTCCAAGGCGAGTTGCCGGCCCATGTTAATCCGTGCTTGGGCGACATTCTTCTGAAAAATATTGCTGTCCGGTCGGGCAAAATAGACGCACTCGAAAACGCAAAACGCATGCGGCTGCTGCGTCCCGGCCCACGGATTGACGCTGCGCACGCCGTCCTTGTTGATCAGCACAATTTCGCCGGGTTCTAAATCGCGGACAAACTCGGCTTGAATGAGATCGAGCGCGCATGTTTCACTGGCGAGCACGTAGGCAAAGCCGTCCACACCATCTTCGGCGAGGTTGGTTTTCATCCGCCCCAGTACAAGTGGACGGAATCCAAACGGATCACGCACGCCAATCATCTCATCCTCGCCCATAATAATCAGCGAGTACGCGCCTTGGATGCGACGCATGACGGCTTCGAGTGAATGCACTCGGTCGCCATTGCCGGGCTGCGCCAGCAAATGCAGGATGATTTCACTGTCCACGGTGGTTTGGAAAATCGAGCCCTGCTCTTCAAGCTCCTCGCGCAGCCGGGCGGCGTTGGTCAGGTTGCCGTTGTGGCCGATCGCAATTTGGCCGCGCGCGCAATCCACAACTAGCGGCTGGGCGTTCTTGATGTGGGAACTGCCGGTGGTCGAGTACCGCACGTGCCCCAACGCCAGATGCCCCGGTAACGACCGCAAAATGTTTTTATCAAACACCTGCCCGACTAAGCCCATGCCTTTGTGCGTCCGCAAATCCACGCCGTCAGAAGCGGTGATGCCGGCGCTTTCCTGACCGCGATGTTGCAGGGCGTAAAGACCGTAATACGTCAATTCAGCAGCATTCGGGTGTCCGTAAATGCCAAATAGACCGCAGTAATGCCGAGGGTGTTGGTTCATCGCGCGTGGTCGTTAGTCTTAATCCAATCGCTGGCAAAACGCAATCAAGCGATTACCGGTCCATCACTTTATTGATAGCGCACCACCAAGCCGTGCGGAGCTTAGCGACCGGCCACTGCAACGCGCCAATCTGCAACACCTCGCCACCGGTAACGCCTAACCGCGCGACCGGTAGGTCCGACGCCAAAATTTTCGCCGCATTGGCCGGGGTCGCCGACAGAACAATCCGCGATTGCGTCTCGCCGAACAACGCCGCCGCACTCACCGGCAACTCGATTGTCGCCCCGATAGTTGCATCGCCGTTCGACATACAGGACTCCGCCAGCGCGACGGCGATACCGCCTTCACTGCAATCGTGCGCGCTCTTGACCCAACCTTGCTTGATGAAATTGAGCACGGCATCGTGAATGCGCTTGGCATTGGCCAAATCCATCTTCGGCGGCGCACCTTTTTTGGTTTTGTGGATGCGCTTCAAGTATTCGCTACCGCCGAGTTCCGCACCAAGTTCACCGAGCAACAACACCACATCGCCGGCCTCTTTGAACCACTGCGTCGTGATGTGTTTCGGATCGTCAATCAAACCGAGCATGCCGATTGTCGGCGTCGGATCTACCGCCGCCACCGGCGATTCGTTGTACAAGCTGACATTGCCGCCGGTGACCGGCGTGTTTAATACCCGGCACGCTTCGCTGGCACCTTCGACACATTGTTGTAGTTGCCAGAAGACTTCCGGCTTCATCGGATTTCCAAAATTCATGCAATCGGTCACCGCCAGCGGCCGCGCGCCGCTGCATACGAGATTGCGCGCCGCCTCCGCCACCGCCGTCTTGCCACCTTCGTATGGATCAAGCAAACAGTACGTGCTGTTGCAATCGGTTGTGAAAGCGATGTGTTTCGTACCGGTGCCACGGTAACCCAAATCTGGCCGGTCGAGATTAATGCGAATGACTGCGGCATCGCTGCCGGGCAGGACCACCGTGCCGTCTTGCACCATGTGATCGTATTGCCGGTATACCCAATTCTTCGACGCAATCGTCGGCGACTTCAACAATTCCAAGAGCGTCTTCTCGTAATCCTTCGGTTCTGGCAAACTGAGTGGATTAAATTTCTGGTTTTCGATTTCCGCCGCCGGCTGCCGGGCTTCCCGGTGATAAATCGGCGCGTCATCGGCGAGTTTAGCTGCCGGGATCTCCGCGACAACTTTCTTCCCAACTTTCACGCGCATCATTCCATCGCCGGTAACTTTGCCGATGGTCACGCCGTGCAAATCCCACTTCTTGAAAATCGCTTCGACTTCTTTCTCGCGGCCTTTATGCGCAATGAGCAACATCCGCTCCTGCGATTCGCTGAGCATGATTTCGTACGGCGTCAT
>JBAWWR010000112.1:0-8145 GCA_037146675.1 Verrucomicrobiota bacterium
AGTTAAGTCGGGATTTGAACGACCGGCGGCGCGAACTGACGACCGTCGTGGCAGCGATTGCGCACGCGCCGGAGTGGCGGCGTAGTTACGATGAGTTGGGTCGCAATCTCAAGCAAGCGGAACGTTTCGCGACACCCACGGATGTGATTAAGAAGGTGGATGAAGTTGGGGCCGCGGCTGGCATTCTGACAAAAACCAAACGGACGCTGAAGGAAGAAGAGCACGACGTCTACCATGAGTGGCCGGTCCAGTACAATTTCGATACGACGGTGGAATCGCTTGTCAAATTCTTGCACGGTTTACAAACTAGTTCAGGATTCATGACCGTTGAACAGCTCGACGTCACCACCCGGGTCGATAATTCCGGTATCTTGGGCGTTGTCATTCAGATTCGTGCGCTGGCGGCGAAAGAAGGGAAGTCGACACCGTGAACAAGTGGGCGCTTGCATTGTTTGTGGTCGGCAATGCCTTCGCGGCCGAGCCGCATGATCTTGCTCGGTATCAGATCATCGTGGACCGGTCGCCATTTGGACCAGTCACGGTGACGGGCGTGCCGGATGCGATGCCAAATTTCGCACAACGATTTAAACTGGTTGGCATCGTGACGTCCACCGGTTTGCCGGTCACGGTGCAAGCTGTGCTGTCTGATAAGGAAACTAACCGGACTTGGTTCAAAGCCGAGGGTGAGCTGATTGACGACGGCGTCAAGGTGGTGCGGATTCAAGACGCGTTGACGAGCAAGGCGAAGGTCGTGCTGCAATTCGGATTGGAGACGGCGACGCTGACGTTTGCAGAGCGTTCGCACACACCGGTCGCGACCGCATCGCAGCCCGCACCGCAACCAGCGCCCGGTGCCGTACCGGTGCGCCAGCCAAATGTCGGGCGCATTACTCCCCGACGGAGCAACTGATGAAAATATTGCTGCGACTAATTTGTTTGTTAATGGTAGCGGCTTGGCTAAACCAGCCAGAATGTGTGTACTCTCAAACTGACGCACCATTGCCACAGCCGGTGGTCGAGACAGGACCGGCGACTGCCGAAATGGATAAGGTTGAGATGAATTTTCAAGACACGCCAATTCAAGCTGTGATTGAATACTACGCGGAGGCGTTGGCAAAACGATCAATCATTCAAGCACCGAATATCGCCGGTGTGATTACTTTTCGCAGTCAGGCAAAACTGACAGTCGACGAGGCGAAAGCGGCACTGGAAAGCGTGTTCGCCATCAACAACATCGCTGTCATTCCAATGGGCGAGAAATTCCTCAAGGTCGTGCTAATCGGTGCCGCCAAACAGGAAGGTGTGCCGTTTGGCGGCGAAGGTAAGATCATGCCGGCGAGCGACACGTTGATGACTCAGGTGATTTCGTTAAAATTCGCGGAGGTTGCGGATGTGGTGCAGGCGTTGCAGCCGTACATGCATTCGTACGGGCAGATGTTGCCGTTGCCGAAATCCAATTCTGTGCTCATTACCGAAACCGCCGGTAACGTCAACCAGATGCTCGAAATTGTGAAATACATCGACGTGCCCTCCGCATTGCGTATGGAAACGCGAATTTTTCAGATTGCGCACGCCAAATCAGCCGACGTAATGCAACGACTGCAGAGCGTCATTCAAGAGTTAGCCCAGCAAGTTGGCGTGCGCGCCACGGCGGGCGCCGCGCCGGCGGCACGTTCCGGTGGAATCGGCACAGCTGGTACGGAAGACACGATAATCGAAGGCAAGGTAATCATCACTGCCGACGAGCGTACGAACAAGATTTTCATTCTGAGTCGGCCTAGTAATTTTGATTTCTTCAATAATATGATTGCGGAATTGGACACTAGGGTGGAACCGGAAGTGATCATGAAAGTGGTGGCGTTAGACTACGCCACCGCCGATGACGCCGCCGCGTTGGTAAGTGCGTTGGTTACCGGCGGCTCGGTGTCAGATAGCCGGCGCACAAAAAATACTGGAACTCTGACCGGTCGAACTAGCGCACCGACTTCGGTGCCGTTGTCGAGCGCTACGACGGCCGGTGGCAGCGGCGGTGAAACCGATACCGGTTTTTTGCAGTTTGCCCAAGGCGTGCGCGTTTTGCCGGACCCGCGAACGAACGCGTTGCTGCTCATGGCCACCAAAGAAGACATGCTGCGCATCGAGGCGTTAATTGCGAGTATTGACACACCGGTTGCCCAAGTCCTCATCGAAGTTGTCATTGCCGAAGTCACGCTGGACAACAACCTCACCATTGGTGTGGATTTGACCAAGCGCTTGTTTGATCTAGGTCGAACGACATCGGGTGGCGGTTCGAGCACTTCTAAAAATATGCCGATCCAGCTGCCGCAGACTCCTTTGCCGCCCATACCGCCGGCGGCTGGGTTGATGTATTTTGCCACGTTTCAAAACCTGAAACTGGATGCGGTCATCCAAGCCTTGGCCACGACTTCCAAAGCAAAAGTTCTCTCGACACCGGTCATTCAGACGCTCGACAATCAGGAAGCCAGTATTTTGGTCGGCTCATCGGTCCCGGTCCCGGTGTCGACGGTGTCCTCCGTCGTCGGTGGCGTTGGGAGCAACTTGAGCAGCGGTTCGCTCAATGCCAACATCGAGTATAAAGACGTCGCCATTGAGTTAAAGGTGACCCCCAGAATCAATCCCGGTGGCTATGTCCGTATGGACATCGTGCAGAAGGTGAACGACCTGGGTGCCAATAATAATATTAGTGGCGTCTCCGTGCCCACCATCACCAAACGGGAGGCAAAATCGTCGGTTGCAGTTCAGGATGGCAGCACGATCGCCCTGGGTGGGTTAATCCAAGAATCCAAGGAACTGACGCAGACGAAGGTGCCGATTCTGGGCGATATTCCGCTCCTCGGGTTCCTGTTCAGAACCCAGTCGAATGTGAAAAAGCGCACAGAGCTGATAATTTTCATTCGCCCGACAGTGATGCGTAACGATCCGGCCGCCACCGCCGAGGCGCGCCGGCGTAGCCGGATGTTGAAAGCGGTCGATGAATTGGAATTAGACAAACAATTCCAGCGTCCCGGCGACTCGACAAATTTAGTGCCGAATAAGTCCGGCGGCGCGACCACCACCAACGCGCCGGCTGCCGATAACGAAATGGTGCGGCGTGCCGCTAAACTCAAGGTGCTCGAAGAACAAACCAAGTCCCAGGGAAATTGACTGTCAGCCCAAATTATGATTCCTCAGGCTTTACGCCAGTTGCTCGCCGCCACCAAGCTGCTGACAGATTCGCAGGTTGATGAATTACTCGCTACCCCGCGTGTAGCTGGTAGCTCGTTCGTCACGGCGCTGGTCAAGTCGGGGGCAGTTACCGAGGAGAAATTGCTAGAAGCCTTGGCCGGTGCACTGCATCTGTCGTACACGCGAATTCCGGACCAGGAAATTGACGCTGTTGCCCGCACGAAAGTGCCGACCAAGGTCGTCTTTCAACACAACATCATGCCGCTGCGCGCCGGGGGGGGCACGTTGGTCATTGCCGCCAATGACCCGTTCAATCTGGCGATGCTTGAAGCGGTGCGGTTGGTCACCAAATGCCGGGTCGAGCTTGCGCTGAGTTCGGAAGCCGACATCGCGAAGGCGTTGAAACGCTACTACGGCGTCGGCGCGGAGACGTTGGATGAGTTGCTCCAGAAGAACGTGCTCGACCTTGACGCGCCGTCGCCAATCACAAAAGAAGATTTAGAAAGTGGTGATCAGGAAGCTAGTGTCGTCAAGTTCGTCAATCAGATCATTTGGGAAGCGTTCAAGGAGCGGGCGACCGACATTCACATCGAACCGATGGAGAGCGATCTGCGCATCCGCTATCGCGTGGACGGTCTGTTGCATCAGACGCCGGTGCCGGCTCAACTCAAGCGGTTCCAAGCGGCGATCATCTCACGCATCAAAGTCATGTCCAATATGGACATTGCCGAGCGCCGGTTACCACAAGATGGGCGCATCAATGTTCGGAGTGGTGGCGAAGAAATTGACGTGCGCGTTTCGACCATCCCGACTGCACACGGCGAGAGCGTTAGCTTACGCTTGCTGACACGCAGTAGTATTTATCTCGGGCTCGACCATCTCGGCCTTGGCCGCGACGACGAAAAGATTGTGCGCAAACTCCTCGAGCTGCCGCACGGCATCATCCTTGTGACCGGCCCGACTGGCTCCGGCAAGTCCACGTCGCTCTACGCATTTCTCAGCACAATCAACTCGATTGACCAGCGGATCATCACGATTGAAGATCCGATCGAGTACGAGTTGCCGGGTGTCAACCAGATGCACGTGAAGCCGGACATCGGACTGACGTTTGCCAGCGGGCTGCGACACATTCTGCGACAAGACCCGGACGTTATCATGGTCGGTGAAGTGCGTGACCGCGAAACTGCCGACATCGCGATCCGCGCTGCGCTCACCGGGCACTTGGTGTTTTCGACGTTACACACCAATGATGCCGCCGGGGCTGTGACCCGGTTAATTGACATGGGAATCGAGCCGTTTTTGGTCAGCTCATCGGTTGAGGCATTGATTGCACAACGGCTGGTCCGCACGATTTGCCAGTCTTGTCGTGAAGCATACCAGCCGGATGCTGACCTGCTCCGGGAAATCGGCTTCCCGGCGGCTGACATTGCCACGGCAAAATTCTATCGGGGTCGTGGTTGTGAGAAATGTCGCTTTACCGGTTTCAAAGGCCGGACCGGGATCTACGAAATTCTCATCATGCAGGACAAGCTCCGGCCGCTAATAATCGAGCGCACGTCCTCCAATACCATCAAATCTGCTGCGTGCGCCAACGGCATGAAGACCCTGCGCGATGACGGCTGGGTCAAGGTCAAAGCCGGTATCACCACTGTTGAAGAAGTTGGCCGCGTCACTCAGGAAGACGAAGACCTGACGGGCACATAATCTTTGCCAATACTCTCAGCAGTTCATCGGTTACGCGGACGAGTCGATGATTCAGTTGCTGCACCATTGGTCAAGTCCCGGTGTCAGTGGCGTGAAGGCTAAAAGCTTGCGGCCAAATAGCTCAACTTCTACCGCTTTGCAGTCTCTCACGAACGAACCGAATGTGACCGCGTAGTCCATAGAATTGATCTGCAAATGAGGCCGGGACTTTCATTGTGTTGACCGCTTCCTCAATCTGATTCAGGCGTTTTACAAACTCATCATTCCCTTGGATGGTGCCTTGCTTAAAAATATCTGTTTCCAGTGCCAACAGTGCCCGGTACCAGCGATAAATGCCAAATTTGATTCGCCATTTGTAAAGCACCGGGATCAATCGCAAGACGGGAATTAAAACCACCACCAACGGCACAATGACCACTAAAATGCGATTGATGAGACTGGCCAGCCCGAACGGAAGAAAGCGATAGAAGAAACTCTTGCCGGTGGTGTAATAACGGCGCGCATCAGCGCTGAGATTGAACTCGCGTTCTATTGGCGCCGGAAATTCCCCGCGCCGCTGTAGCAAATTTGCATTACCATGGACTTCTCGTGCCGCGTCCAACAGTAAATAAGTCAGCGACGGATACAAGGAAGACCGGGCAATCAACTCCACCGTCGGACCGATTAGCTGCAGGTCATGCGCTGGTAAATTCTTCCCAAAATCCAGACAACCTTTCGGCAATTCCAGCTTGTTCAAATAGCTGATGCGGCGCGTGTAACCATCGGCTTGCGTAAAGTCCATTAGCTGGATACCTGATGTCCGTAATAACTTGCGCATGACTTGTGGCGAGGCGGAATCTCCCATCAGGAATGCGGCATCGATTTTGCCGGCGACCAACGCTTGGGCGGCCTCTTCACCATCCAAATCCAATAGTTCCGTTTTCCCGCCGGGGGCGATTCCGTTTACGGCAAGCAAGGTTAACGCCAGCGAGTGTGTGCCACTGCCGTCGGAGCCAATGGCCAGCCGTTTGCCGTCGAGTTCGGAAAGTAACTCAACAGTTGCCGTGCCACGATAAAACACCATCAGTGGCTCGTAAAAAACGGTGCCGAGAGAAACTAATTTGCTTGTGACCGCTCCATTAGTCACTCCGCCTTGAACAAATCCGATATCAACCCGGCATTTCGGATCGCTCAGCCGTTTGAGGTTTTCTAGCGAGCCTTGCGATGGCAGGATCTTTAAAGTCACTCCGTTGCGTGCCAGAATCCGCGCGTACTTAATTGCGTTAGTATGAAAGAGGCTGCCTTCGGGGCCACTGGTGATGATGATGGTATTGGGTGGAGCAGAGTAGGATAACCAAAATCCGACGCCCAATATGATCAGCGCGATGAAAGCGATGGCGCTGATCGCAACTGCGCGGCTCAGCCCAAATGTCTCCGTGCAGGTCGTCATTATCTTCGCGAGACCGAATTTGTTAGCGAGCTTCATATTGATATTGGCTCCCGATTTCTGAAGCGTAGAAACTTCCGAATGGAGCCGACGGTCGGACTTGAACCGACAACCTTCTGATTACAAATCAGGCGCTCTGCCAATTGAGCTACGCCGGCAACAGCAACGGATGCCACTATGCCACGCACTGTTTGCCAAGTCCAGCCCTCAACGGGTATCAGCATGTGCAGCCTGCGCCACAAAACGCTTCTGCCAGTTATTTCTCAACCGGATTATTCAGGCCGGCGTTCAGGTGGCAGATGCCAGTAATTCATGGTATAAATACCCAGTAGAAGTGTGAGCAGTAAGGCTGGTATCTGCTCGATGCAAAGGGGTTAGATCGTAGTAGGCAGTGCAATAATGATTGGAGGTTCCGTATGCGGAAGTTCTCTAGTTGTGTAGTTGCGGTGGCCTTTGCTGGTATCCTCATGCTCGGAACGGCAGTCTTCGCGGCAGAAACCACAGCCGGTGATTTGGCGCCCGAGAAAGCCAGCGTCTACCAGAAAATCGGCCTCAGCGCGGCAGCGGCATTCACCATTGCGATGAGTGTCTGGGGAGCGGCGTATGCCGTGTCACGGATCGGGTCAGCGGCGATGGGGGCGGCGGCGGAGAAACCGGAGTTGCTCACTCGCAGCCTGCTGTTTGTCGCGCTGGCGGAAGGCTTGGCGGTGCTCGGTTTTGTCATCGCCATTATGCTTGTCCAGAAAATCTGACGCAGAAAGGCCGCGGTGAAGTTCTACTGCATCGCCGATGAGGATACGGTGCGGGGGCTGCGCTTGGCCGGTGTCGCAGGTCAAGTCGTCACCTCGCCAGAAGAAGCAATTGTCGCGTTCAATGCGGCCGTCGCGGTGCGCGCGAACGGAATCATAATCCTTACCCAGAACGTGATGGCCGGTATTCGTGCGCAAATTGAAGCCCACCGGCTGGAGCGCGAACAGCCACTGATCGTCGAGATTCCCGGACCTACCGGCCCGCTTGCGGGTCACCAGAGTCTCCGCCAGATTGCGCAAGCGGCCGTTGGCATCAGCGTAGGAGAGAACGATGGCGACTTCTGATTCCAACGCCTCGGCCATCTTGATTCAAGCCGTTCGCGACGATGCGCGCCGGCAGGCAGACGAGATCCTTGCTCGCGCCAACCACGAAGCCGTCGCCATTCTCGCGCAGGCCACGGCGGAAGCTAGTCAAACACGGCAGGAACAACTGCAGGTAGCGCAAGCGGAAGCACAACGGCGAACGGACGCGATTCAGGCGACGATTTCCGTCGAAGCCGGTCGTCTGCGTGCGACGCAGGTTGAGGCGCTCCTCCAATCTCTTTACGCCGATGTGCGCAGCCGTCTCGTTTCCCGGCAGGGCTACGATTACCGGGAAATGCTCGTCGCGTTGGTGACGGAAGTCGCCCGGCAGATTGGCGATACCGGCTTGGTCGTAAAACTGTCGCCACCCGACCGCGCCGCCGTAGCGGAAAGGCTCAAACAGTTCACGTTGGTCGATGACCCATCCATGGTCGACGGCGGTGTGGTGGTGCTGGATGCCGCTGGCCGGCGGCTCTGGGACAACCGTCTGCCGTCTCGCCTCGACCGGCTCTGGCCGGAACTGCGGCGGCAGATCGTGGCGCACATTGGAGGTGGCACATGAACCCGGTCGTCACACGGATCAGTGGACCGATTGTGACCGCAACCGGCATGGGTGGCGCAAAGATGTACGAGGTCGTGCAGGTCGGCGAGCTTGGTCTAGTTGGTGAAGTTGTCCGTCTCGTCGGCGACCGGGCAACGATTCAAGTTTACGAGGAC
>JBAWWR010000113.1:0-8034 GCA_037146675.1 Verrucomicrobiota bacterium
CGTTGCTGTAGTACGCGATCTCAATCTTGCCCTTCTTCTTGCCATGCCGGACGCTGACTGCCGTGCCCAGTCGCTGCTGCAACCGTTCTTCAATTGCGAGAATATCCGCCGTCTTGATCGCGCCGGTAACCGTGCGCGTCCCGGGCGTCACTGTACGCTTGAGTTGCTCAACGAGTTGCTCAGTGTCGCGCACGGTCAAGCCGCGCTTGAGCACGCGCTCAGCCACAAGCTGCTGTTCCTCGGAAATCGACAATCCCAAAATCACTTTCGCGTGCCCGACGCTGAGCTGCCCATTGCCAACCCACGCCAGCACTTCTGCCGGCAACGCCAGCAACCGTAACGCGTTCGCAACCGCTGCGCGACTCCGCCCGACTTTCTCGGCAATCTGTTCCTGAGTCAGCTTGAAAGCTGTCGCCAACTGCTCGTACGCGCGCGCCTCTTCGACGGGGTTTAAGTTTTCGCGTTGGATATTTTCAATCAACGCGAGTTCAAGCGATTCTTCGTCGGTGGCTTGCCGGACAATCACTGGCACTGTGGTCAACCCAGCTGCCTGCGCCGCACGCCAGCGTCGTTCGCCGGCAATCAATTCATATCGACCGCCATCTCGGGGTCGCACCAACAACGGCGACATCACGCCGCGTTGACGGATTGAAGTGGCGAGTTCCTGCAAATGTTCGGAATTAAACTCAGTGCGCGGTTGAAACCGGTTGCGCACAATCATCTTGATGTTGAGCTGCATGGGGCCGGTCGCCGGCGCGGCTAATACCGGGGCCGATACTGCGGGCGTCGTAACCGGCGCTGTCTGCACTGCAACCGGTGCGCTAATACCGCCGCCGATTAACGCGTCTAATCCTCTGCCAAGTGCCTTTTTCTGCATGGCAAAATCATCTAACCGGTAACGCCGACATTGTCGAGCAGAAAGCCGGACCTACGGAGGCGGCGCACCAGAAAACCGAGTCAGCTTATCAAGCTAAGCTCGGTGCTGTTTATTTGCGAGTTACCGGCTCAAGCGCGGCGATTCGCTGCATGATTTCCCGGCTGATATCCAGAAACAACGCCTTTGCCGCATCGCCGCGTAACTCGTCCACGTTCGCCGGTAACGGATAGGTAAACGGTTCGCCAAACTGGATTGTGAGTTGTGCCGGCCGTGGAAGCGATGCACCGCGCGGCAGGGCGCGGTCCGTTCCAAAAATCCGCATCGGCACCACCGGCACCTTCGACTTGGCCACGATCATGCCGATGCCGGCGCGACCTTCCTGTAGGTTGCCGTCCTTACTGCGCGTGCCTTCCGGGAACATCAGCACCGCCTTCCCCTCGCCCAACATCCGCAACGCCGTCCGCAACGCCCCAATATCGCCGCCTTCGCGTTTAATCGGCACACAATTCCAACTCCTTAGCAGCCAGCCGGCCAGTGGATTACGAAACAATGTGTCCCGCGCCATGAAAAACGCCTCGCGGCGACAGGCCGCACCTAACAACGGCGGATCAAGAAAGCTAACGTGGTTCGCGGCCAAAATCACACCGCCGACATTAGACAAGCATTCCCGATTGATGACCCGCCCACGGTGATAGAGCCGGTAATACAACCGGTAAATCGACCGACAACCGCGATACCAGAGTGTGCCTTTGTTCATGCGATGAATTGCGTGCCGCGCCGGGGATGGCGTTGCTGCTGGGCGATGGTGTCGAGGATGATTTGGACGGTCTGCTCAGGTGTATTCGTCGAGTTGTCCACCACCGTTGCACCGGACGCGACTTGCAACGGGGCGACCGCCCGCGACGAATCAAGTTTATCGCGCTGCGCCAATGCCTGTGCCACGCCCTCGGTGCTCGACTCGATTTTCATCGCCGCGAAATCCTGTTGCCGGCGCTTGGCGCGCTCGCTGGCATTGGCATCAATGTAAAACTTGTGCGGCGTGTCTGGGAAAACCACCGAACCGATGTCGCGCCCTTCCATTACGAGGCTGCCAAAGCGAACTAGAGCGCGCTGTTGGTCGACCAACACGCGTCGCACTTCCGGCAACGCCGCGACGAGGCTGACCTTTTCCGCCACCCGCGGCTCACGGATCGCGTTACCGGGAAACACGCCGTCAATCAACATCCGCGCCTCGCCGTTGCCGATCTCAAAATCGACCTTCATCCGCCGTACCAGCGCAACAACTTGCTCGGCGTTGCCGGCATCGAGGTGTTCCTCCAGCGCTTTCCAGGTCACCGCCCGGTACATCGCGCCGGTATCCACATAATTGCAACCGAGCCGTTGCGCGACCATCCGCGAGATTGTGCTCTTGCCGCTCGCCGACGGTCCGTCCACTGCCACAATGACTGGCGCGCTCATACCCGGAATCTCAATTCGTCCCGGTAATGTTTCGCACGTTTAAGCATCGTCTTTAATTCCATGCCGTCGTTGTTTGTCAGCGCGGTGCGCAGTTTGCCGAGTTCCTCGATTAACGCCTCGAGCGCGCGCCCAATCTCCTGCCGGTTCTGCTGGCAGATTTCCGTCCACATCTCCGGCGGGCCACTGGCGATACGGCTAAAATCCTTAAACCCGGGACCAACAAAATTCAACGGCTGCGCACCGTCGCTACACACGACGTCGACCACGGCCGCCGCAACAATGTGCGGCAGGTGGCTGATGCGCGCGACGATTTCATCGTGCTGCTCCGGTGGCAACGTTCGCACCTGACAGCCGAGCTTTTTCCAGAAATCGTAGACCAGCTGGAGTGCAGTCTTATCGGTGTCGGGGCGCGGCGTGACAATGCAGGCGGCGTTATCGAATAAATCGCGCCGGGCGGCTTCAATCCCGGCTTGTTCCGAGCCGGCCATTGGATGTGACCCGACAAATTTGGGAAACAACGCGCTCAGTGCGGTGACAATCGGATATTTCACGCTGCCGACATCCGTCACCACGCACGCGGGCGACACCAGTGGCGCAATCTGCTCGGCCAACGCTTGCATCGCGCCGATGGGCGTCGCCAGCACGATCAAATCCGCGTCGGCCACGGCGCGGCGCAAGTCGTTGCCGGCTTCGTCGGCAGCCCCGAGCGTAAACGCCTGGTCGGCGGCATCAAGACGACGCGCCCAGATGGCGACCTTGTCGGCAACCTTGCGGTGCCGGGCGGCCATGCCAATCGAACCGCCGAGCAATCCCGGACCGAGAATGGTGAGCTTGCGAATCATACCGGCAGTTTTGTAACAACAAACATTTCGTTTGGCAACCTTGCACGCCGGCGTGTAGAAGAAAGCCATGCGAAATTTGCGACTCACATTGCCGGCTCTATTGTGTCTGTTTGCGCTTTCCTGCGCGAGTCCACGTCCGTCGGTGAAGCCGCTACCAACTCCATCGCGCCCGGTAATCAAACTCCCGGCCAGCGAAGTGCGCGCGGTATGGGTCAGTGACACCACCAAATTGGACTGGGACGCCGCCACGCGCGAATTGCAGCGTGCCGGGTTCAACACAATGTACGTCAATCTCGCTTCCGCCGGCGCGGCGTTGTATCCAGCAAGTCAAACCCTGCCGAGCGTGACCGGCAAGGTTGACGGCGACCCGATTGCCAAGGGGATTGAGTTCGCCCACCGGCGTGGCATTGCGGTGCAGGCAAAAATGGTGGTGCTGTTTTCCTTCCGGTCGCCGGCGGAGTTTCAACACAAACTGTTGAAGTCCGACCGGGTGATGCGCGGCGCGGACGGTAAGCCAATTGTGCAAAGCGGGACGTTTTGGATTTGTCCGTCGCAGCCCGTCAACCGCGATGCGGCGGTGGCGGCGGTGACGGAGATGATGCGCCGGTATCCGGTGGACGGAGTGCAGTTTGATTACATCCGGTTTAATGAGGAACCGAGTTGTTTCTGCAAACATTGCCGGGAAGAATTCGAACACACGCTCGGCAAGTCGGTCCAGCATTGGCCGTCCGCCGTGCTTAACGGCGAGTTAACAAAACGCTTCAACGACTGGCGGCAGACGGTGATCAATGATTGGATCCGGCAACTCAGCACGACGGCCCGGCAAACACGGCCGGGAATTAAAGTCACAGCCGCAGTCTTCCCGGCGCTCGAGCGCGCGCGGGAGGAAAAGGCGCAGGACTGGAAACTCTGGTTGGAACGCGGTTATGTGGACGCGATTTGCCCGATGAACTACACCACCGACGCCCGCGCTTTCGAAGAACGGTGCCGGAACGTATTGAAGTATGCGCCCCGTGACCGGGTGGTGATGGGTTTGGCGGAATGGAAATTTCAGCAGCTGGACGAACTCAACCGGCAAGTTGCCTTGTGCCGGCAACTCGGACTAGCCGGTTTCGCACTGTTTTCGTATGACGACGCGACGACGCGCCATTTTTTACCGGCAGCGGAATTGCGTTGAGCGAGCAGGTTTGATACTTTCACAGCATGGCAGCCAAGAGCGGCAAACCGAAACGGAAGAAAGTGTTGTTGGGCGTCGGCCTCGACAACAAGGACGGCCATACCCGCGTGACTGCCGGCGCTAATTTCCGACTAGTCGGTGGCAGCGAGGAAACGCACGGCGTGATGCAAGAAAAGGCGATCAAATTAAACGAGCAGCTCAAGCGGCGCGGCAAGACGCTCGATTCGGTTGGCCGGGAAGAATTTCACGAAATCGCAGATAAAATCGGCATGCCGGTGTTTGAGCCGAAACCCGGCAAGAAACCGTCCGACTAGAATTTCTTGCGCAAGGTGGACGGCAGGATATTCAGTTCGCCCCGGTATTTAGCAATGGTCCGTCGTGCAATGGGAATCCCCTTCTCGTTCAGCAGTGTGACCAATTCCTGATCCGATAATGGCCGGTTGGAGTTTTCCCGGGCGACGAGTTGGGCGAGATGCTCTTTGACGCTGATATGGCTGAGCGCGCCGCCGGAAGCGGTCGCAAAGCCGGACGTAAAGAAATACCGCATCTCAAACAGCCCTTGCGGCGTTTGGATGTACTTGTTGGCGACGGCGCGGCTGACGGTCGTTTCGTGCACGCCAACAACTTTGGCCACCTCGGCCATCGTCAACGGCTTCAGATGCGCGCTACCTTTATCGAGAAATTCGCGTTGCCGGTCGATGATAACCTTCGCGATGTTGGCGATAGTCTGCTGCCGTTGGTGAATGCTTTTAATGAGGAACTTGCCGGCGTTGATTTTCTCGCGGATGTAATTTTTCACTTCGGCGGTTTTCTCGCCGCCGGCCATTAACTCTTTGTATGCGTTGCTAATGCGCAAGTGTGGAATTTGCTCGTCGTTCAGCACAACCTTGTAACCACCCTCACCGTTTTGGATGGTTACATCCGCAGCGACGTATTGCTGTTGTTCGGCGCTGAACATCCGCCCTGGTTTTGGCTCCAACGTTGCAATGAAATCGGCGATCGCCTGAACTTGCTCGACGGTTAGGTTGAGCGACCGGGCGATTTCTTGGTAACGTTTGCCGGCGAGATCGTCCAAGTGTTCACCAACGACTTGGGCTTCGACAGACTCAGACTTGCCGAGCCGTTGAAGTTGAATCAACAAACATTCACGGAGATTGCCGGCGCCGACGCCGACCGGATGGAGCGTCTGCACTAAGTTGAGTGCGCGTTGCAACTGCGCCAATGGAATGCCGGCACCGATGGCCAGCTCCTCGACCGGCGTGAGTAAGTAACCGTCGTCATTAATGTTGCCGATGACATATTCCACAACCTTGCGTTCTTCACCGGCCACATCCAATTGCGCCATCAAATGTTGCTGAAGTGACTCCGCCTGCGCAATGGAATTAAAGAAAAACTGATTCCGCTCATCCTGTTCCGCCGAGCGATTTTGACTCGTGTTGCCGCGCCGGTAATCCTCGCGCCATTCGTCGTCGAGTTTTGCAAGCGTCTCGAATTCTTTGTCAAATTCCGTGTCACTAGTCTCCGCTTTGTTTTCCAGCCGCGGCGACTCATCCTTCGGCAACTCCTCCAGCAGTGGGTTTTGTTGCAATTCTTCGTGAACGAGTTGGTTCAACTCCAAGGCCGGCACTTGCAGTAAATGCAGGCTTTGTTGCAGTTGCGGCGACAGGGTCTGCTGCAACGACAATCGTTGAACTTGTTGTAATCCGGGGTGCTGAGACATAGCGTGCTAGTCCATCCATAATATTCGCCATTGCGCTCAAGTAAAGGGCGAATGCGCACTTGAGACCGGTGCGGCATCGTGTAGAGTACTGGCGTGGGGATTCAAGTAACAATACTCGGCAGCGGCAGTGCCGGCAACTGCGCGCTCATCGAAACCGACCGCACCGCCGTACTGGTGGATGCGGGACTGAGCCACCGGCAAATCACACTGCGCCTCGCCGGCATCCAGCGCAGCTTGGTCGATATTGACGCCATCTTGTTAACGCACGAACATTCCGACCACACAAACGCGCTGACCGTCATCGGCAAACACACAACAATCCCAGTCTACGCCAACCGCCTCACCGCCGAAGAGGTCAAAATCGATAATGGTGTCCGTATTGCTTGGCGGCTCTTCACTACCGGTTCCGCATTTGAAATTGGCGACCTCAGCATCGAATCCTTCAGCATTCCGCACGATGCCAGCGACCCGGTCGGATTTACGTTGCGCGATGCGGCGCATACAATCGCGTTCGCCACCGATTTCGGGCACGCAACAAAACTTGTCCTCGAACGAATTCGTGGCGCTGACATGATTGTGTTGGAATCCAACCACGATTTGAAGCTGCTACAGGATGATACGATTCGTCCGTGGGCGACAAAGCAGCGAATCATGAGTCGCCACGGTCACTTGAGTAACGACGATGCAGCAACCGTGATTGGCGAAGTCGCATCCGCCAAGCTCCGGCACGTCGTGCTGGCACACCTCAGCCGCGACTGTAATCGTCCCGAACTAGCACAGCACGCCGTCGAACACAAACTCAAGCATGTCGGCGCGACCCATGTCAAAACCGCTGTCGCCCAGCAACATCAGCCGATGCCAACTGTGATACTCTGACCAATGGTCAGCCGTGCGGATGCACGTCGAGGTGTTCCCGGCAATACTCTTGGCCGTTGGAACAATCTGGACAGACACGGAAATCCATCGTCGGCGCCGTTAACTCAGTCGTGCCACACGCGTCGCACCGGTGAAACGCCGCCGCTTCTTCAGTTTGGATATGGACCCGGACAGCTTGTCGGAATTCGCGTTGTTTGCGCCCACGGCGGAGACGTTCCCGAATGGAAAAGCCGGATGCGCCGTGTGATTCCATCGCCACAATCTGCTGTTCATGCATCGTCTGCATGAAGATGAAAGCCGGGAACAATAAGAAGAAATACTGGCCAGCGTAGATGGCAAACGCTGCCGCCGCAATTGCAATTCCCCGGCTGACCCAGACTGCGATTCGCGTGGCCACCTCTGCGCTCATCCAGTGCCAAAGCCCATCACGTAAAATCCGTCCGCCGTCCATCGGAAACGCCGGAATCAAATTAAAGATCAGGATGTACCGGTTAAAAACGCTCAACTCCGCCGCGTACCACGCCACCGACGGCAACGGTGTAGCCACGCGTGCCAGCACATTCAACGCGAGCCACAACACCAGCGTCACGAACGGACCGGCGACCGTGGTAATCAAGTGCGCTGTCGGGTGCCAAGCCGGGCGGACAAACGCCAACCCACCAAGCGGCCAGAGCAAAATGTCATTCGCCTCGCCGTCACACCAACGCGCTGCTAGCGCGTGGCCGAATTCATGGAGCAGAATGCAGGCGTAAATACCGGCGACAAACAACAAGCCCAAGACCGGACTGTGATATTCCTGCACCCGGTAATATGCGTAAACCAAGAACGTGAAATGGAGACGGACATTAATTCCAAAATACCGACCGAGTGGGATACCGTAAGTCAGAAAATTCATATTAACCAGTGTCGACTACCGGTGGTACGTACTCAACGATTTGTTATGAATTCGTCTCACGCATGTTTGATACCACTTTGGAGCCGTGTGGAGAAGATAATTGTAAATGGTTTGGTGAGGCGGGAGGGGCTCGAACCCTCGACCAACGGATTAAAAGTCCGTTGCTCTACCAACTGAGCTACCGCCTCA
>JBAWWR010000114.1:0-7883 GCA_037146675.1 Verrucomicrobiota bacterium
GAAAAACTAGTTCATCCGCGCCTTGCCGGTCGTATTCCTTGGCGCACTCGACCGGGTCGCCGGCATCACGCAGGTTCAGGAATTTCGTCCCTTTCACTACGCGACCGCGATCCACATCGAGGCACGGTATGATTCGTTTCGCAAGCATGGGCGGGAGGCTACAACACTCCGCTGCCGGAATCCAGCCTGCTCAGTATTGATTTCCCGACGGCGAATCGTTGTCTTTGTGTCTGCGGCGTGAGTCCGACGGCGTTGTCTTGTCGGTGTTGTCAGAAGTGGCCGGATTATCAACAGCTGCCGGTTTGCCTTCAGTTCGGCTCGGCTTTTCTTCATGCGCCGGATTGCGACCACCCGACTCAGAGTGCGACCGTGCCGGTAAGTCGTGGGTTTCTGTCTGCGGTTCATGCGTGGAAGTTTTTGGCTGATTATAAGAGTGCGGCCGCGCTTGAGTGGCTGGAACCATGGCGGTCTCAGGTTGTGGTTCGACATGCTGATGCGATTCCGGCGTGACGACTGGCGCCGGTGTTGGAGATGCAGCTCTTTTCGGCGAACCGTCGTACGAACGTTGCACCGGCGTGGTAACTGCTGCCGGTGGAATCACTCTGGGAGTCGCAACTGACTTCGATTGGGGCGCGTAACTGCGGACATCGTCGTGCCGGACCGGCTCCACTTTACGCCCGACCAGCGCCTCTACGTGATCGCGCTCCAAGCCTTCGACGCGAAATCCGTGTCCATGCGTGTCACGTGTGAAACTGTTGACCGAACTGCGCGCATAGGCTTGGTGCCATTCTCCGCCCCGCAACTCGTGCCGGTGAAAGTCGCGATCAAGAACATGCTCGCCGCCCACAAAAATAAACAGCGTCGGCGACAACCCAAAATCGAAATCCATCGCGACCGAGCGCCCGTGAAATTGCCATCTGCCGCCGACAAACATCGCGCCCGGCGGCACCGGCGCCCAACCCATGTGACCTTCCGTATGTCGCCAGACGACCCACGCCGGCGCGTATTCATACGCCGGCACCCACACCCAGTTACCTCGATAAATCCAGCGGCCATAGTGGAATGGGATTGCGCCCCACGGATAGTCCGATTCCCAATACATGCCGTTGTCGGTGTAAAGCCAGTGGCCGGAATCGAAATACGGCCGCCAATCCGGTGAAAGTCCCGACGGGAACCAACACCGTGTGCCAAACTCCGACACATATATCCATTCGCCGTACGGCGCGAGTTGCGCCTCGAAATACTCCGGACTGGCCGGCGGTACGCTCAGTTCAACGGCTGCCACCGGCGCAGTCACGACGGCTATCGTTGCTGTGCTCGTCGCCGGTGACTGGATTAGCCGCGCGATGACATTTTGCGAGACGCCATTTCTGCCGAGATTTACGATGTCGGCGGCTGTCAGCCGGTACGTTTTTCCTGAATTTCGGATGTAGCTAATGATGGTTTCATCGCTGATGTTGTTTTGCGCGAGCGTGACGAGTTCTTGGAGGTCTGGCGGCAAACTGCTGGTGGCCGGCGTTTGCCCTGTGCCGCCGGTGTTCCAAATCAGCAAAGCGAGTGCAACCACTGCAAAAATCAGCATGTGTCGTTTCATCGCAAATTCCCTTCGTTGACTAATCAACGCGCTAGATGTCCATCGCGTCAAGCACTTTGACACCGGTTGACGCCGCAGTGTTCGACACCTATAATTCAGGCCTCATGAATATCCGCCTCATCTCCCAATCTGTTTTCGCGCAACCATTACCGGCTGTCCTCGTTTTCGCGTTTCACAAAGAACAGCCCGTCGTACCGGCCAGTCTCAAACCGGTCCTCCAGCGTTTGACCGGTAAAGAATTCGACGGGTCCGACAAACAACTGTTGCTCGTGCATACCGGCGGCAAGGCCGGCGTCCGCGCGGCGCGGTTGTTGCTCATCGGCCTTGGCAAACGCACCGAGTTCGACATTGAAAAACTCCGCCGCGCCACCGGCAATGCCGTCAAACTCCTCCGCGACCTCGGTCTCGATAACGCTGGTATCCAACTTCAACCGGACACGGCAGAAGCATTGCACGCTGTCGTCGAAGCGGCGATTTTGGCCGGTTACAAGTTCACCGAATTCAAAGCCGAGAATCATACCGGCAGCATCAAAGCGCTGACAATTTCCACAAAAATGGAGTTACCGGCAGCCAAGCAAGTCGTTCAGCGCGCGCAAGCCATCGCCGAGTCGGCGAACTTCACCCGCAGCATCGCCAATTTGCCAGGCAACGTCATTTACCCGGCTGTGCTCGCCGAGCGCGCGCGCGCGTTGGCTGACGAATTCAAGCTGACCTGTCAAATTTTCGACAAAGCCGCACTTGAAAAAGATGGCTTTGGCGGTTTGCTCGCCGTCGGTGGTGGCAGCAGCCGGGAACCGCACCTCATCGTCCTCGAATACAATGGTGGGCCGGCTGACCAGAAACCGTTCGCCGTCGTTGGTAAAGCGATCACGTTTGATTCCGGCGGCATTTCGCTGAAGCCGGGCGACAGAATGGACGAGATGAAGTTCGACAAGTCCGGCGGCTGTGCGGTGCTGGGCATTATGCGGGCGGCGGCATTGTTGAAGTTGCCGGTGAATCTGATCGGCGTCATTGCCGCGGCGGAGAATATGCCGAGCGCGACCAGTTACCGGCCCGGCGACATCGTGACCAGTTACAAAGGCACAGACAAACGTGGCATCACGATTGAAGTCCTCAACACCGACGCCGAAGGCCGCGTGGTGCTCGGCGACGCCATCGTGTACGCCCGGCAACGCGGCGCGCAAGCCATCGTGGATTTCGCTACGCTAACTGGTGGTTGTGTCGTGGCGCTCGGGAATCTGGCGGCCGGTTTGTTCAGCACCGATCCCGCACTTGGTGAAAAGATTCTGGCGGCCGGCGAGCGGACCGGCGAACGCTGCTGGCCGTTGCCGTTGTGGCCCGACTACCGGGACAATATTAAAAGCGATGTGGCCGATCACAAAAACATCGGTGGCCGCGGCGCGTCCGCGATTGCCGGTGCGGTGTTCCTAGAGAAATACGCCGGCAAGGTGCCGTGGGCGCACGTGGACATCGCCGGTACCGCCAACATCACCGAAGAACGGCCCTACCTCGCCAAGGGTGCGACTGGATTTGGCGTTCGATTGATGCTAGATTTGTTGAGTCAGTGGAAATAAAGGAGCGCCACCATGCCAGAACTCAAGGGTAGCAAGACCGAGCAGAACCTGCGGGACGCGTTTGCCGGCGAATCGCAAGCCCGCAACAAATACACCTACTACGCGTCCGTCGCGAAGAAGGAAGGCTACGAACAGATTGCGTCGATCTTCCTCCAGACGGCAGAGCAGGAGAAGTGTCACGCCAAACTCCACTTCAAAGCCCTGAGCGGTTTAAGTGACACGCTCGCCAACCTCAAGGCCGCCGCTGCCGGCGAGCACGAGGAATGGACCGAGATGTATCCGCGCATGGCGCAGGAAGCGCGCGCAGAAGGTTTCACCGAGCTGGCCCGGATTTTTGACGGCCTAGCTAAAATCGAGAAGGAACACGAAGCACGCTACCAAGCGTTGCTGGAAAACCTCACGCAAGGCACCGTGTTCGCCAAGAAGGACAAAGTCCGCTGGACCTGCCGCGAGTGTGGCTTCACCTACGAAGGCACCAAGGCCGTGGACAAATGTCCAATCTGCAGCCACCCGCAAGCCTTCTTCGAGGTTGCAGCGACAAACTATTGATACCGGCAGTTCGCCGGTATCAGCGAGCCAGAAGGTTACTTCTTTTCGCAATCGCTATCAGACTTGCAACCGCAACTGCCTTGGGGGCGGAAGAAAAGCGCAATCAGAATCAAGGTATTGGCTCCCAAGACAAGGTGCGAAGCACAGGTCTGGATTCCACACAGGTTGACGGCGGAGCGAGCGGCGGTGAGCTTCAAGACAACCGCCACGATAACAATCGCGACCCCCAACAACCCAACCATCTTTCCGGCACATGCACATTTACATTTCATAGGATGATTCCTTTTGCTGTTCCGATAGTAAGTAGCGGTAAGTCGCCACACAAGCCTTAACTTGGCACACCGCCGGCTTGACGGCGGAATTGGGTTCCGTGCATACTCCCGGCACCACTATGACTCAAGCCATCTCCAACATCGAAATCCCCGGCCTGAAAAAAGTTCGCAGCGGCAAAGTCCGTGAAATCTTTGATCTCGGCGACGCCTTGCTCTTCGTCGCTTCCGACCGGATCAGCGCGTTCGACGTAATCATGCCGAACCCAATCCCGGAAAAAGGCCGGGTGCTGACGGCGTTCAGCGAGTTTTGGTTCGGCAGAACCAAGCAGATCGTCCCGAACCATTTTATCACCAGCGATTTTGCCACGATCGCCAAGCGCGCCGGCAATCACGAGTCGCTGCGCGGCCGGGCGATGCTCGTCAAGAAATGTCAGCCGTTACCGGTCGAGTGTATCGTGCGTGGTTATCTTGCCGGCTCGGGCTGGAAGGAATACCGGCAGAGCCAGACCATCTGCGGTCACAAATTGCCGACGGGGTTGGTTGAGTCCAGTGAGTTGCCGGAACCGATTTTCACCCCGTCCACCAAAGCCGAGACCGGCCACGACGAAAACATTTCATTCGCCCGAGCCTGCGAAATTCTTGGCCAGCCGCTCGCTGACAGGGTCAGCGCGTACGCGTTGGCGATTTACAAATTCGCCCGCGATTACGCCCGGCAACGCGGCATCATTATTGCCGACACGAAATTTGAGTTTGGTCTAGTCGGCGACGAAGTGATTCTGATTGACGAGGCGTTGACGCCGGATAGTTCCCGGTTTTGGCCGGCGGTGAGCTACAAGCCCGGTGGGCCCCAGCCAAGCTTTGACAAACAATTTTTGCGCGACTATCTTGAAACTCTCACGTGGGACAAGACGCCGCCGGGACCGCAGTTACCGGCGGAGATTGTGCAGAAAACGAGTGAAAAATATGTCGAAGCCCTCCACCGGCTAACGGCGTAAAACGACAAGGAATAATTTATGAGCCAAATTTTTAATGATATTTGCCAGACCATCGGCCGCACGCCGCTCGTGCGACTCAACCACGTCACCGCCGGGTTGAATGCGACGATTCTGTTGAAGTGCGAATTTTTCAACCCAGTCAGCTCTGTGAAAGACCGCATCGGTGCGGCGATGATTGAGGCCGGCGAAAAGGCCGGTCTAATCAAGCCCGGCACGCTGATCATCGAGCCAACCTCGGGCAATACCGGCATCGCGCTGGCGTTTGTCTGTGCGGCGAAAGGTTACAAGCTCGTGTTGACGATGCCGGAGACGATGAGCGTCGAGCGGCGGACATTGTTGCGGATGTTGGGCGCGGAACTTGTTTTGACGCCGGGACCGGAAGGCATGCCCGGCGCCATCCGCCGAGCCGAACAGATGCACAAGGACACGGCAAATTCGCATATGCCCAACCAATTCAGCAACCCAGCCAATCCCGAAATCCACCGCCGCACCACCGCCGAGGAAATCTGGAGCGACACCGCCGGCAGGGTGGACGCAATCGTTGCTGGAGTCGGCACCGGCGGAACACTGACCGGTATTGGTGAAGTCATCAAGAGCCGGAATCCAAATTTCAAGTGTGTGGCGGTTGAGCCAGAGGATTCGCCGGTCATCAGCGGCGGCAAGCCCGGGCCGCACAAGATTCAAGGCATCGGTGCCGGCTTTATCCCGGCCAACCTCAATACCAAAATTGTGGACGAGGTGATCAAGGTTTCCAACAACGACGCGTTTGTGACCGCGCGGCGGCTCGCCAAGGAAGAAGGCATTCTTTGCGGTATCTCCTCGGGTGCGAATGTCTGGGCGGCGATGCAATACGCGCAGCGGCCGGAGAATAAAGGCAAGGTCATCGTGACTGTTGCGTGTTCAACCGGTGAGCGGTACTTGAGCACGGCATTGGCTGACGAAGCTCGCGCGCAAGCATGAGCCAGACCGCATTGCTGTTTGCCGGCCAAGGCAGTCAAACTGTCGGGATGGGCCGGGACCTCTGCGAGAGGTTTGCCGTCTGCCGGCAACTTTTCGACCAAGCCAACGCCGTCTTGGGTCGCGACCTCGCGCAGATTTGTTTTACCGGTCCGGATGCGGTGTTGACGCAGACCGACAACGCGCAGCCAGGCATTTTCCTCACGAGCTTGGCGTGTCTGGCCGTGTTGCAATCGCAAATCCCGGATTTGAAATTTACCGCCACCGCCGGTCTCTCACTCGGCGAATTCACCGCGTTGACCGCGGCTGGCGCAATGACGTTTGAAGATGGATTGAAGCTTGTCCAAGCGCGCGGCCGGTTTATGCAGGAAGCGTGCGACTTGACGCAAGGCGGCATGGCTTCGATCATCAATCTTGACGACGCCGTACTCGTGGAAGTTTGCCGGGAAACGGATGTGGACATCGCCAATTTGAATTGTCCCGGTCAGACTGTCATCTCCGGTGCGAAGGACAAAATTGCCAAAGCCGTTGAACTAGCCAAAGCGCGTGGCGCAAAACGGGCGATCCCGTTGCCGGTAGCCGGTGCGTACCATTCTCGCTTGATGGTCGGTGCGCAGCAGAAGGTTGCCGGCGAACTCGCTGGCTTGACGATGTCCGAACCGCGTGTGCCAGTCGTGGCCAACGTTAGCGCGCGTCCCGGCTGTTCCGTCACCGAAATTAAAGACCTACTCACCCGGCAGGTCACCGGCACCGTGCGCTGGACCGAATCCATGCAATGGCTGATCGCGCAGAGTTTCACACGGTTCATCGAACTCGGTCCCGGCGCCGTGTTGGCTGGTTTGATGAAACGCATCAACAAGGATGTCGAAGTCATTTCCGTCAACGACTGCGCCACACTCGAAGCCGCAGTAATCAAACTGCGCGGTTGAGCTTGGAACGTAGTGGCCGGCCAAGGTGGGTTTGCCGGAATTCTTCCAAGAAATCTTGCGCGGCGCGGGTTTGTTCGGCGCTTAAGCGTACCCGGCTCGCAGCAGCGGCAGATGCACCGGCCAGTGACCGCATTACTTTCGCTGCGCCGGTCTCACCATCGAAGACCGGTTTCCAGCCGGTGGCCGCAAAGGCTTGTAATTCAAACCAAATCAGCTGCGCCGGCGTCGCTGATTTTTCCAAACTTGTGAGCATTTCCGCCAGCAAGCTGAACAAATCTGGGTGTGCGTCTTCCACGACCGTGAGCGCGTCCACCAATTCGCACACGTGCGAGGCTGCCGTCAGCACCGGTACGTTGGCGCGCAGGGCGAGATGCGGGTTTTCCAAAAAACATTCGTTCAGTAAATGCAAATCGCTGCGCCGACTCCGCATGAAAGAAATTTCGGTCTCGTAAAATAAATCAATCCGCCCGCGCATCGGACTTTTAGGCCGGCGTGCGCCCTTGGCAAGCGTTTTGAGTTTGCCGAATTCGCGCGTGAACCACGTTGTCAACAAGCTCGACTCGGTGACCGGTTGCACGCGCAACACGATCGCGTCAGCGCGTTCGGTTTCCATTGACGGGATAGGGTGGAACGACGGTGCCGGCGGATATTACCAACTTCATACCCTCGGCAACACTCATCTCCAGATTCACAACTTGTTCCTGAGGCACCAAAATCAAAAAGCCATTCGTCGGAATCGGCGTCGTTGGCACAAACACATTCAAGAGTTGCGCATTCATTTTAGTCTGCGCTTCGCCGCCGGTGATGCCGGTGACAAAACCGATTGAGTAGACACCCGGCCGCGGGAACTCCACCAGCACCACGCGTTGAAATATCGTCTTCTTCCCCGACAGAACGGTGTCGCTGATTTCTTTCATGAACGGGTAAATCCGGTTCAGTAGCGGCACTTGGCGGATCAATGTCTCGGCTACGGTGATTAATCGCTTACCGGCAACACGGCGGGCCAACCAGCC
>JBAWWR010000115.1:0-7870 GCA_037146675.1 Verrucomicrobiota bacterium
TTCCGGGCATTTATTTGGAACCACGTGCCCAGCTCGCTCCCGTCGTCGGTTTTCGACGTGGCCAACATGGGCAGCGTCATGCTCGACACCGTGCTGTCGGTTCACGCCGGCAACGGCGACATCGAATCCGAGAAAGCCAAGAACTACGACCGCAATCCGCACTACGACCGGATTATCACGGTGGATTCCGCGTGCAATACCGGCATAAAATTCGCAGGCGACACCGGCAACGCCGCCCTGCTCTTCACGCAACCGCACGACCGCGAACAGCCCATCAAATGGTACTACGGCGCGACCAACGAAGCGCCAAAAGTCGCGAGCCTCACGGTTTCACGGCAGACGGGCGCGCTGAACTTTACCGGTCCGATTTCGGCGACCGGTTTGTCGGCTGATAGCACAACGCCGGCGCGCAATTTGCGCGGTAAGGATATCGTAGTGCCAGCCGGTGTGACGTCTGTCCTGATTGCTTTCGCGAATGAAGAAGCTGATGCGAGTTATGCGGTGTTCGTCGAACAAAGCTGGCTCGGGATTCGCGCGATTACGAAAAAGGAAACCAAGGGCTTCACGATTCAGTTCAAAGAACCGGCACCAGCCGATGCGAAACTGGACTGGATGATTGTGCGTTGAGTTGGAACACGCAAACATTAGAAAAAGAACGAGGCAGAAATATGATGCGAATGAAAAGTGGAATCAGCGCGGGAATCAGCTTGGTGGCTTTGTGTTTGCCATTGCTGGCACAAACTAACACCGCGAAGTCGGTGACGAACGCTGTCCCGGTTGTCGCGGGGCCGATTTTTTCGTTGGAACAATTCGGTGCGATCTCCAATGCGGCCGTCGCTGAGGCGACGTTCCAGAAGGCATCGAGCGATATCATTGCCGGCGGGGGCGGAATTTTGTTGATTCCGGGAAATACACCGGCGTCGTGGGTACCCAAGAATAATACCCAGCATGAGCTCCGATTCCCGGCCCCACCGGCCTCGGCCAAGAACTGGCGTGCGGGTATTGGAGTTACAGTAGTGGACGCGCGCGGGCGGTCGCCGGTTGTGCAGCCGCCGCAGGTGACCGGGATGGTGATTGACCGGGTGTTGAACTTGGCGCCCGGCGAGAGCTTGCCGTCTTGGGACATCGATCCGGTGATCTCACTCAGAAACACCATCTTACGCGGTTCGACCAGTTACCACGATTGGCTGCAAGAGGACGTCAAAGCCGGCGAGGACCGCAAGTTCTACGTGGCCACCATCCGCGGAATCTTCCCCGGCGAATTTCTCAACACGATTTATAATCGCGCGGGTGTGGATCGGCTGTATGTCAAATCCATCGGTTACGACAAGGAGAAAAAGATGTGGTACCTAGTGGCCGACACTCCGATTGATGTGCAAAAAGGCGCGATCCTCAGTAATAAAAACCATGTCAACTCGATTAAGATGGACACCTATTCCCACAATGAGAACCAAACCTTTGACGTGTGGGTCGAGCGCCACAATTATTCCCAAGGCGACAACTATATCTTCGACGCCCGCAACATGTACATGGGCGATGCGCACTCCACGGCCGGCGACGAAAACAACGTGCTCTACGCCGCCTTTGTGAATTCCGATGCCAGCATCTTTCGCGGTGAAGTGGAGAAGTGGACTGCGGCGACCGACGAACTAGTTTTCAAGAACGGCCCCAAAGGGAACACGCTCGGCACCGGCCGGCCCATCATCAATCTGAATCCCGCGAAATGGGTCACCAACGGCACTGTCAACATCGTCCGCCCCGCCTCGTACATCGAATATAATAAGCCGATGGAAAATCCCACGTACCATGGCCAGACGTATCCCACTGCGGTCGTCCCCAACAAGATCGGAGTCAATTCGCTGCACGTAGGCGGCTTGATTCGTTTCTCGGCGGATGCACCGGTTACCTACGAGGTAGTGGGTCGGTACTTTGCGGTGAATGAACCCGACGAATACGTGCCGCAAGGCAATAATGTTCGGCGGTGGTATCTGATTGACAGCGTCACCAAAAACGCCGATGGCACGAAAGACATGCAGATCATCCGGCATTGGTGGGGCGCGAAAGCTGCCAGCTCGCCAACGCTCTACAAGTCGGAGAATTATTCCTGGGACGGACACGAAAAACCGCTCCATTACATTATCGCGCCCGGTGCCAATGCCTACGACGTGGCGGATGGCGTGAACAATCCCAAGCGCACGATTCGGCTCGCGCCAACTTCCTTTACCGGGACACCGGCGGATTTTGCCACGACTGATCCGGTCGAGCAAGCGATGGGCTCCGACCCCTTCAAGCCGATTCCGTTCCGGGCGTGGATGTGGGATGCGGTGCCGGGCGCATTCCCGTCGCCGGTTTTCGATGTTGCCAATGCTGGTGTCATGCGTGATTCCATACTGTATGTCCACTGGGGATCAGCCGACATCGAAAAGGAAAAGGCCACCCGGTATGACCGGAATCCGATGTGGGACAAATATTTCAACTTCGAAGCCACCTGCAATACCGGCATCAAGTTTGCCGCCGATACTGGCAATGCGGCGATTCTCTTCACCCAGCCGCACCACGAGCAGTTACTCAAGTGGAACTACGACATCACCACCAATCGTCCACCGAAGGTTGCCAGCTTGACGGTGTCCCGTGACACCGGTGAGTTCAGCTTCGACGGCGGCAATCTCCGTGTAAATGGATCGGTTGCAGCCAATGGTCTCTCGGGAGACAAAACACCGGCGCGGAATCTGCGCGGCAAGGATGTCGCCGTGAAAGCCGGTGTGACGTCTGTCCTGATTGCTTTCGCGAATGAAGAAGCGGATGCGAGCTATGCGGTGTTCGTCGAACAAAGCTGGCTAGGGATTCGCGCGATTACGAAAAAGGAAACCAAGGGCTTCACGATTCAGTTCAAAGAACCGGCGCCCGCTGACGCCAAACTAGATTGGATGATCGTCCGTTAATGAAAAAACTACCTGAAGGAGCTTGTATGAACGTAAGTAACAGTGGGACTGGAATTCGGTTGGTGGCGGTCTGGGCGTTGCTGATTGGCCTGAGCGCGTTGCCCGCGTCGGCCCAGACGGCCACGCCACCGAGCGTTCCACCAGCGACAGCCCGCTTAGCCGATTTTGGCCCCGTCACGAAGCCGGACGATATTCAAGCCGCCTTCAAAAAAGCCACCGAGACGCTCGCGGAGACCGGCGGGATTCTGCTGCTGTCGCCAGCGGAATCGAAACAGCTGAACGCGGAAAATACTTCGCAGCATTCGTTCCGGACTCCCCCCCTGCCCGCCCCGACAAAGAACTGGGGTGCCGGTCCGGGATTCACCATTGTCGAAGTGAGCGAAAAAGGGACCACCATCAAGGTCCCGCAAATGACCGGCTTGAACTTCAAGCGCGTTTTGCGCATGGATTCCAATGACAGCCTCGGGCATTGGACCACCGACCATCTGCTGAAGCTGGACAACACACTAATCCACGGATCCAACAGCTACTTGGATTGGCTGACGGAAGCTGTCGCCAAAGGCAAGGATGCCCGCTTCTACGTGCCAACCATCCGCGGGATCCGGCCCGGTCAATTCCTCAACGCCCATACTGCCCCCCATTATGGTGGTGGTGTGGAGCGTCTGTTTGTGAAATCTGTCGGCTACGATAATGTCAAAAAAAGCCACTACTTCATTGCGGATGCCGAGATGGATCATTCGGCCCAAGCCATTGTTCACAACAAGAACAACGTCGGCCTGATCTGGCTCAACCAGACCTGCAACACCGATGAGCAGACCTACGATGTCATGCTCCGCCGCAAACAATATGCGGCCGGCGACACCTACATGTTCTTTGGCTGGTATGATTACATGAGCGACATTCACTCGGCGGCCGGCGACGAGAATGGCACAATCTACGGCGGCTATATTCACAGCCTGCTGAATAACTTTCGCGCCAAAGTAGACAAGGCGGATTGGACCGCCAACAAGCTGACATTCAAAAACGGGCTGAATCCCGATACCCTGTCCAACTCCCGTCCCTTGATTAATCTTAATACCAACAAATGGGTGACCGGTGGCAAGGTTTGGATCGTCCCGGCCGAGTCCTATTGGGAAACGGCCATGAATCATGGGCTGTACACCTGGCGGGGGACGAATTATCCGACCGGCGTCAACGCCAAAGGCTTGGCCATGGGCGGGCTGATTCGCGGCGATCAGAATTGCGGTTGGACCGAGTCGATCATCGGCAGGTTTTTTACGGTGACCGAGCCGACCGAGGCGATTGAAGGCAATCTCTACCGGTGGTTTGAGATCACCAGCTTGAAGAGCAACGCCGATGGTACGAAAGACATCACCATCCGCCGGCTGTGGTGGGGGGCCAAGGATGCGGGTAGCCCATCGCTGTACCGGATGGATAATTACACTTGGGACGGTCACGAGCGTCCGTTGGCCTATGCCATCGCGCCGGGTAGTTTTGTGAACGATGTGTCCAAAGCGGTGCCGTCGTCCGGCTATCAAACCGAGTCGGTGCTAGGCGTTACGCCGCATCCGGATGCCGGTAAAGCGTTCGACTTTGCGGCCGACGATGATGTCGAGCAAGCCATCGGGCCCGATCCGTTCAAGCCCATTCCATTCAAGATGTGGATGTGGGACAAGGTGCCCGGCGCCTTCCCGTCGCCGGTGATGGACATTGCCAATCACGGTGTCCAGCGCCACGCCGCCTTGCAGGTGCGGGGTGGGGTGGCGAACCGTGACGATCTGGTGAAGACCAAGGAACAAAAGCCGGCGTGGGAAAATGGAATTACCATCGATACCGCCGCGGAGGTTGGGCTGAATTACAAGGCCGACTTCACCAAGGCCGCGATTTTGTTCCAGCAGCCGTTCCACGAACAGCCGGTCAAATGGTACTACGGATTCGCGCCCAACAAGCTGCCGAAGGAAGCGGTGTTGACCGTCTCGCGCGAGACGGGCGACTTCAACCTCGCCGGCGGCAACTTGCGGGTGACCGGTTCACTCGTGGCCACCGGCCTCTCGGCCGACAAGGAGCCTGCGCGGAATCTGCGCGGGAAAAATTTGCCAGTTAAGGTTGGCGAAACCGCGTTGACTGTGACATTTATGACCCCGGAAGCTGACGGTGATTACGCAGTGTTCGTCGAACAAAATTGGGTCGCGAACCGGTCCGTGATTAAGAAGGAAGCCACAGGTTTTACTGTACAGTTCGAGAAACCGGCGCCCGCTGACGCCAAATTAGATTGGATGATCGTTCGATGAAAAATACACTCCTGCTCGCCGCACTGCTGACCGGGTTGTCCGCGTCGGCCCAAACCAATATTCACTCCCTGGCCGAATACGGGCCATTGGGTACACCGAATCAGGTGAAGGCCGCCTACGAGAAAGCCCACCAAGCACTCGACCAGACCGGTGGCATCCTTGTCGCGCCGGTGGAGGCGTCGAAGTTGTATACGGAGGAGAACACAGGGCAATCCTCCCTGCGTGTTCCGCCGTTCCCGCAAGAGACCAAGCGCTGGTCCACCTTTGGCGGCCCTGCGGTTACCGTCGTGCAGGCGAATGAAAATAATACCGTGATCCAAGTGCCGCCGCTCGGCGGTCTGATGTTGGAGCGCACGCTGAGGATGCCGCTCACCGAAAGTCTGGGCCATTGGACCACGGACTATGCGCTCAAGATTCATAACAACATCATTCACGGTTCACAGAGTTATCTCGATTGGTTACAAGAACCTGTTGCGGCTGGACCGGACGCACGGTTCTACGTGGCCACGATCCGCGGTTTGCGGGTCGGCATGTTCGCGAATGGCATCGGCAACAAGGGCGTCGCTAGGCTCTGCATCAAGAGCCTCGGGTACGACGAACAGAAGAAAAAGCATTATTTTATCGCCGACACATCGGTTCCATTTAATGCCGGCGCACTGATTCAGAACAAGAGCAATGAAGGCGTGATTTGGATGGAGCAGGAGACCCATGCGGATGAGCAGACCTACGACATTATGCTCAACCGTGACAAGTACGGACTCGGTGACACTTACATGTATTTCGCGCGTTTCCGGTACATGGGTAACAACCACTCCGCCGCCGGCGATGAGAATGCCAACATCTTTGCCGCGTACACGGAAAATCTCACCGCCAATTTCAACGGCAAGGTGGCCGATGTGGATTGGACGAGTAATACTGTGAAATTCGTGGCGAATGGCAGGACAGCCGAGACCCTCGGCGCGTCCCGGCCGCTCATTAACATGAATCCCAATAAATGGATCACGAAAGGCAAGATCATCGTCGTGCCGGCGGAGAGTTATTGGGACACGATCGACACCGGTAAATATCCGTTCGAAGGCAAAACCTATCCGACCAGTGTGGCGAAAGGCAAACTGCGCATGGGCGGGTTGATTCGCGGCGACAAGGATTGTCCGTGGGACGAGACCATCGTCGGCCGCTGGCTCGCGATTACGGACGAAACCGAGCGCGTCTGGGACGGCCACGCCAGCCATCGCACTGATCTTCTGCGCTGGTATCAGATCGAAGGATTTACGAATAATGCCGATGGCACAAAAGAGATTACCATTCAGCGATTCTGGTGGGGCGCCAAAACCATGGGCAGTCCCACACTCTATCGGCCGGGCAACTACACTTGGGATGGTCACATCCGGCCGCTCTCGTATGTCATTGCGCCCGGCACCTACGTTGCCGAAGTCAGCCGCGCCGTGCCAACATCCAAAGGCGCCAAAATGGAAAACCTCCTCGGCGTCGCGCCGTACCGGGAAGCCAAGACCGCGTTTGACTTTGAAAAAGGCGACGCGATCGAACAGGCGGTCGGCCCCGATCCATTCGTCCCAACCGGCCTGCGCATTTGGACGTTTGACGGCGTGCCCGGCGCCTACCCGTCGCCCATTCTAGATCTTGCCAATCGGAGCGTCACGCCCCGGTATGCTGCCATGTATGTGCACGGGGGAGCCGCCACGTTGGAAGGCCTGACGAATAGTCCGTGCCAACGCCCGGCCTGGGACAACATTATTGTGCTCGATGCCGCTGCCGATGTGGGCCTAAATTGGAAGGCCGACTTCGCTAACGCCGCCATCCTCTTCCAACAGCCGAACCATGAGCAGCCGATCAAGTGGCTCTACGGCCCGCGCGAACTGGCCAAACCGATTGCCGAAGCCACACTCACTGTCGCCAAAGATACCGGCGTGTTTACGTTCAGCACTCCGATCTCGACCCCCGGTATTTCTGCCGACAAAACACCGGCCCGCAACCTTCGCGGCAAAGATGTCATCGTGAAAGCCGGCGCGTCTTCGGTGACGGTCACGTTCCCGGCGGAAGAAACCGACGCGAGCTATGCCGTGTTCGTCGAACAAAGCTGGTTCGGCAACCGGGCGATCACCGGTAAGACTGCGAAGGGTTTTACGATTCAGTTCAAAGAACCGGCACCGGCTGATGCAAAAATCGACTGGATGCTTGTCAGATAACTGCAGTAAGAAAAGGAAACCATGAAAAATAGAATAATCGTCGGAATATGTTTGCTGACATTGAGCACGGGATTGCGGGCGCAAACCAATGCGCCGGCAGCGAAAGATGCGGCAATCTTTTCGCTCGAGCAGTTTGGACCGGTTAATAGTGTTGATACCGCTGAAGCGACTTTCCAGAAAGCTTCGGACGCCATCATCGCGGCCGGGGGCGGGATCATCGTGATCCCCGCCCAAGTGCCTGACAGTTGGGTGCCGAAGAATACCAGTCAGCACGAATTGCGCACACCGACCGCGCCGGCGCAGACTAAGAGTTGGAAGACCGGACCGGGCTTGACGGTCGTTGATGTACGCGGAAGCACGACGAAGGTGATGCCGCCACAAGCCGACGGAATGGTGATTCAGCGGACATTAAATCTAGCGCCAGGCGAGA
>JBAWWR010000116.1:0-7868 GCA_037146675.1 Verrucomicrobiota bacterium
GAATCAAGCCCCAGTTCGCCCGCCCAACTGGGTTGCTTGAATGGCGTCGAGATGGGTCTGCCGGCGCGCTTCCTGCGTTGGGCGCCAAGTGGACATCAGGAAGCCTAGAAGCCGGTGCGCCGGCACATGCTGGCGGCAATACTCGGCCGTGAGCGCGTAGTTCTCGCGGTGACTCCAGGTGCTTGCCGTGGGTACCTGCTCATAGCCCATTTCCTCTAGCCAATGGTAGGCCCGGACAAAGTTGGCGGGGTCGTTCTCCGGCAGTGGAAATAAGTTGCCATAGTACCAGTTGCTTTGGAGGACGCTGCGGGGCATGTTCTTGCGGAATACATCCTTCCCGCAGTTCCATAGCACATCCGACCACACCCAAGCCCGGGCCCCCGCCTTCTCAACGGCCGCCACGAGGAAGTTCAGATCGTGCCACCAGAGACTGCCTTGGCGCACGACAACATAGAGCAACTCCTTCTGATGTTGCCACGTTTCCTCATCCATTCCGATATGGAAGAACCGTGGGGCGTCAAACAGGTCTGCGACTTCGCGAATCAAGTCGGCACACACGGTGTAGTATTCCGGGGTGGATAGCTTGCGCGAGTATTCGCCAAGCCAGATGTCGTGGCAGGCTGAGAAGTTGAGTTTTGGGATCGGCTCAATCCCTAGGCTGCGACAGAAGTTCAACTCTTGCCGGAGTTTCGCGGGTGACCAGGCACCTTCAATTGCGATTTCCGGGTGGCTCTGGTACCGGACCGCATCTCCAAGGTCGAGGAGTACCATGTTCATGCCGGCATCAGCCATGCGCCTGAGTACGTCGCGCCAGAGATGTTCGTCGAATCGTAGCCGCGGGTCGTAGTCCACTTCCGCGCGCGGAGCCAGATCAGAAGGCGCGAACACCCGGTCCCGCCACATATTGTAGCTCAAGTGAATGAGATTAGCTTTGATCACGTTCGGCTCCTTCAGCGGCCAACTACCGGCCAACAGATTCTCCAAGTATCTTAATTTGGGCTTGATCTTTCCACGTCTCAGACCGTGTACGTGCGCGCGGTGGTAGTGCCGCCACGACCAGTCCAGTTGGTGTGGAAGAATTCGCCGCGCGGTTTATCCACGCGTTCGTAGGTGTGCGCGCCGAAGTAGTCGCGTTGCGCTTGCAGCAGGTTCGCCGGCAGGCGGTCGCTCCGGTAACCGTCGAAGTACGCGAGCGCGCTGCTGAGGCACGGTGTCGGGATGCCCATTTTGACGGCTTGCATCACCACACGCCGCCAGGCGGCCTGCCGCTTGGAGACGGCTTTGTTGAAGAATTTGTCCATCAGCAGATTGACGAGGTCGGGGTTGCGCTTGAACGCTTTCTTGATATCGCCGAGAAACACGCTGCGGATGATGCAGCCGCCGCGCCACATCAGCGCGATGCCGCCGTTGTTGAGGTTCCACTTATAGGTTTTCGCGGCGGCGCGCATGAGCTGGTAGCCTTGCGCGTAGCTGACAATTTTCGAGGCGTACAACGCCTGACGGAGGTCGTTGACGAACTTCGCCTTGTCGCCCTTGAACGGCTTGGCTTTGGAAACGAGTTGCTGACTGGCGGCGACGCGTTCTTCCTTCACGGCGGAGAGACACCTGGCAAACACCGCTTCGCCGATTAATGTGAGCGGCATGCCGTCATCGAGCGCAGCGACCACGGTCCACTTGCCGGTACCCTTTTGGCCGGCGGCGTCGAGGATGAGGTCGATGACTTCTTTGCCTTCGTCGTCCTTGTAACCAAGGATGTCGCGGGTGATTTCGATGAGATAGCTGTCGAGTTCGCCTTGGTTCCACTCGGTGAATGCGGCGTGCATTTCGGCGTTGGTCAAGCCGAGGCCGCGTTTCATCAGGTCGTAGATTTCGCAGATCAACTGCATATCGCCGTACTCGATGCCGTTGTGGACCATCTTGACGAAGTGACCGGCGCCGTTTTCGCCGACCCAATCACAACACGGTTCGCCATCGGTCGTCTGGGCGCATATTTTCTGGAAGATCGGTTTGACATGCGGCCAGGCGGCGGGGCTACCGCCGGGCATGATGGAGGGACCCTTAAGCGCGCCTTCCTCGCCTCCGGAAACGCCGGTGCCGATGTAGAGCAAGCCTTTGCTCTCGACGTAGGTAGTGCGACGGATGGTGTCGGTGAATAGACTGTTGCCGCCGTCAATCAGGATGTCACCGGGTGAGAGTAGTGACACGAGTTGGTCAATGAGTTCGTCCACCGCCTTGCCGGCTTTGACGAGCATGATGATTTTGCGCGGCAATTTCAGCGATGCGACAAACTCCGGTAACGTGCGCGCGCCGACGAATTTTTTACCCTTGGCGCGCCCGTTCATAAATTCGTCCACTTTGCTGGCCGTGCGGTTGAACACGGAGATTGGGAAACCTTTGCTTTCGATGTTGAGGGCAAGGTTCTCGCCCATGACTGCAAGACCGATGAGGCCGATGTCCGATTGAGGTGTGCTCATGAAATTTCCTTAAACTTGGTTGGCTTGTGCGATGGGTTTCTGGCCGTTCAACACCGCGATGAGGTTTTGTGCCGCCATTGACGCTTGCCGGGCCACGCTTTCGTAAGTGCGGCTGCCGATGTGCGGCGTGAGAATGGCATTCGGACAGGCGAACAGCGGGTGATTTTTCGGTGGCGGTTCCTGCTCCAGTACGTCGGCACCGTAGCCAAGCAAGTGACCGCTCTTGAGCGCGGCGACGATGGCGTTGACGTCTGCGAGTTCACCGCGGGCGGTGTTAATAACGACGGCGCCTTTCTTCAACAAGGCGAGTCGTTCAGCGTTGATGATGTGCTTGGTTTCGGGGCTGAGATTGACGTGCAAGGTCACCACGTCCGCCACCTTGAGCGCGGCTTCAACGGTCTCGGCGCGCTCGACGTTATGATGCCGGGCGAAATCGAAATCCCAGAATTTGTCGAAGCCGACCACGGTCATGCTGAAGGCGCGGGCGCGGATGGCGACTTCTTTACCAATGCGGCCCATGCCGAGGATGGCGATAGTCTTGCCCATCAATTCGTGGCCGGTGAGGCGTTTCCAAGTACCGGCTTTGACGTGAGCATTCTCGGCGACGATGTCCCGGTAAATAGTGAGCAGCAAACCGAACGCATGTTCGGCGACAGTCGTGTGGTTGACACCGGGGCAATAGCAGACCGGGACCTTCAAGTCCGTCGCCGCTTTCACGTCCACTTTGTCGAGGCCGATGCCGTACTTGCTGACGACTTTGAGCCGCGGCAATGCTTTCTGCAACACGGCGCGGGTGATCGCGTCGTCGCCGCAGAGGAACGCGTCAAAATCGCCGGCGGCGACCAGCTCCAGCATCCGGGCTTCCGGTAACGGGCCGCGTTCGCGGACGATTTCGAAGCCGGCTTTTTCCAACATCCCGTGGTGTTCGCCGGGCGTGTCTTGAAATGAGGTTGTGGTCAGTAAGATTCGTTGTGTCATGATCGATTCCAAATTTGACGGAATGCCGGATATTCATACCCGAATAATCGCGCCGCCGGCAATCAAAAGTTTACTTCGCTAGACGTCGGCGCCAAGATTATAGACATTGATTTTTACTTGAGCAGTGACTACCTTATTTGCATCTGATTTATGGTTCGTATCAGTAATAGCGGTCTGGCTGTGCGAAGCGTGTTTGCTTGGGGCATGTTTGCCCTATCGGCGTACGCCCAAACCAATCCGTCGCCAGCTTGGCTTACTCACGAAACAGCACCGGTAACAAATTCCGCGCCAGACATTGCCGGCGCCGATGCCAACCGTTTTTTTGAGAAATACCGGGCGGCAATCATCCAAGTCGGTAGGGGGCAGTTTCAAAACGCCGCCATTACCATGGATTTGCTCTCGCACACGCTCAGCGTCTCGCCGTGGTTGGACATTGCCCTACTCAAGCACGCCCAACTCAACGAGCGGCTGAATGACCGCGCAGCCGAGGATGATTACCAACTCCTCCGGCACCGCCTCGCCAACGCCCCCTACTTTCAAAGCACTGCCGAGCGCGCCCAGCTCTTTGGAAGATCGCTCCACAACACCGTCGACAACGGCATCAATCGCCTCCGCCTCCGCCGTGTCCGCGACGCCATCAACCGGTATCACAACCGCTACGCTGAATATCCAGAATCGCTCGCCAAGCTCGCCATCCTCGGCTACACCGACATGGAAAATATTCACAACGTCAACAATCATATGTTCCGGTACCTTCCCCAGGAACCCCGCGCCCGCCCCTTCATTAGCTACCGGCGCTTCGATTTGGAAGCCATCGACCCGGAGCCGTTCACCGTCAACAGCCCTGTCATTGACGGCACCTCGCAAGTCAGCGAATACCCACTTAAATACGCCGCGTTGATTCACCTGGCCGGTCAATCTGAACCCGCGCGCGTTATCGAAAACCAGACCATCCTCGGATTCTTTGTCGTGGCAGTGGTCCACGATGGCGCGATTTTGTCCATGGCTCAGCGTGTCGTCGTGCTGCCGGCACCCTGATGAAATTATTTTTCTACGGTGCTGACCGCACCACGACCGGATCCAAGCACCTCCTCGAAGTCAACGGTCAGCGCCTCCTCCTCGAATGCGGCATGTTCCAGGGCCGACGCGACAAGACAATCGATTACAACACCAAGCTCGCCTTCGCGCCCGGCAGTGTGGACGCGCTGCTGGTCAGCCACGCGCACATTGACCATACCGGCATCATCCCGGTGTTGTGCCGGGATGGATTCAAAGGAAAAATTTTCGCCACCGATGCGACAACTGATTTGTGTCGGATTATGCTCGTGGACTCCGCCCACATTCAGGAGCAGGATGCCGCATTTCTTAGCAAGAAACTGGCCAAGAAAGGTCAGCCACCGGTCGCGCCATTGTATACGCAAGCCGATGCGACTGCGGCGCTCGACCAGTTTGTTCCAGTTGCCTACCACCAACCGGTGCCGGTAATCAACGGCGTGACCGCAACGTGGATTGATGCCGGCCACATCCTTGGCTCCAGTATCATCGTCCTCGACATTGAGGAAGGTTCACGCAAGTTCCGGTTGGCATTTAGCGGTGACCTTGGCCGTGGGCACAACGATATTCTCCGTGATCCTGAAGTGCCGCGCGATGTGGATTACCTAATTACCGAAAGCACTTATGGCAACCGCGTCCACGAACCGCTCGGCGACGTGAACGAGCGGATTTGCCGCATCGTCAATCGCGCCATCGAGCGCCGCGGCAAAATTATCATCCCGTCCTTTGCCGTCGGGCGCACCCAACAACTGCTCTACACGCTCTACCAACTCCAACAATCACGCTGTATCCCGGATTTGCCAATTTACGTGGACAGCCCATTAGCTGTTAATGCGACCACGATTTTCCGCCGGCACCTGGAAGCCGTGAATGACAAATTTGCCGCCGCCATGCGCGCCGGCGACAACCCGTTCAGCATTACCAATGTCACCTATGTTCAGAGCGTCGAAGAATCAATGGCGCTCAACGAGCTCGCCAAGCCGTGCATCATCCTCAGCGCCTCCGGCATGGCCGAAGCCGGCCGCATCCGGCACCACCTCCACAACACCGTCGAGGACAAACGCAACACCATCCTCATCGTCGGCTGGTGCGCCCAACACACGCTCGGTGCCCGGCTCGCCAGCGGCGACAAGAAAGTTAATATCTTCGGCGAAGCGCACACCGTCCGTGCTGAAGTTGAAACGATTGACGCTTTCTCCGGTCACGCCGATAAAAATGAATTGCGCGCTTGGGCTGAACAGATTACCGGCTCCATGCGTGGCATCATTGTGGTTCACGGCGAAGAGGAACCGGCCAATGCGTTTGCCGGTGCGCTCCGGCAACTCCATCCCACCGCCGTTGTCAGCGTTCCGACCTACGGCGACGCAGTCGAACTCTGACCGGCAAAGCTCTCAACTGCAGATTATTCGCTCTTTTTCGAAGCCCTGTTCCACACCGGTTAGGTTGCGCTCAACGCTCAAGCTCAGCGACGGGGCGAAGCCCCGTTCGCTGGAGCGGATGGTTCGGCCTTCGAGTCACTGAAATCTCCCACTGTGAAATCTTGAATCACCTTGTATCTTTTTACCTCCATCCATACCTCCCAAATGCTTGGAATAGATGAAATGCCACCTTTCTCGGGAATCAGCTTTGTGCGAATGACTCCCTCAACAAGAATCTTCGTGTCCTTTTCCAAGTGGCTGAGATCGACATCGACTAACCAAAGCGCGTGGAGATTGCCTTGTACGTGGTCGCGAGCTTGCAGACAGAAGCGCGCCTTGGGAGTACCAGCAGGCTGGTCATACTTAATGAGATGCCCGGAGAATCGAACAAGCTCATCTGCCTTTGTGATTGGGGATGCTAACGTAAGAATCAGCAGCGCACTCAACAGATGTTTCATATTCCCTCCGCCGAACGTCAAAGCTGAGGCACGCGAGCTTGCGAGCGTTGCCTCCAGCGCATGGTTCGGCACTTTCGTAAAACGAAAAATAGTCCTGCCCAAAGTAATGTCCACAGCACCCACGACACCACGATAAATAGCGGCAAACCCAACCAGGGAGGATAGCCACCGATAAAACTTCCGTTCCATGATCGTGACGTGAACTGTAGAACGAACATGGCGGGCAAATGTAGAATCGTGAACACAAGCCCCGGCATGGCCATCGGCCCTTGCCCAACCGGCTCCACCACCAAATCCAACCATACGACGGCCTCTGTGATTGCTCCCAAGATGGCCGCTTTGACGAAAAGTTTCATATCCGCACCGAACGCCGGAGGTGAGCCACGAGCGCCCGCCAGGGCGCGAGTTGGCTCGACCGATTTGTTGGCTGTTCACTTAGCACTGATAATGTATTGCTCAAACTGCTTGAGTATGTCTGGAAGTTCCTTCGTAGGTTGAGCCGGGTTCTTTAGCTTCTGATCCTTCGACAAACCGTCTTCGGAGTCTGTGATTTCCTCAAGCAAAAGATCGTACTGTCCAATCGTTGTGAATCCGCCAAATCCCGCTCCTCCAGGACCAAACCCCGTCACAGTGAAGTAAACTTTGCGACCATCAGGGCGCGTCTCAATCCGAACGTACTTTGCCATCTTTTCAGTTTCTTGGTCAGGAGACTTCTTCGCTAGCTCCGCAAACTTCTCGGCTTGCTCTCCAATGCGCTTCTCCATCTCCGATCTATTCTTGCCGTAGAGAGTCCCGGCCTTGTAAAGGCTAATCACAAACGTGTACAGCGTTTCCTTCTTCGCGCTGTAGCCGTAAACCCAAACAGTGTCGCCCCACGTGAGGCGCTCACCACGCTTTACCTTATTGGCACTGAGATTTACCGGCTTTGAAAGCACGACCCACTCCGCCACCTGTTCTGGAGTGGGAGCAGGAGGCTCGGCATATACCGATGCTGTTGCGAACACAAAGACGAACAGGATGAGTGTTTTCATATTGTCAGCCAACGATAGAAGTCAGCGACGCCGCGCTTGCGCGGCGTTCGCTGCACTGGATTGATAGGATAATGGAATCCCATATCTCTCGACAAGCCAAGTCGTCTGCGCACCACCGAAGAAGTCTAGCCGACCATCTACAAAAACCAGCCAATACTGAAATGTGCCGCTGATGGACGGCGCATAAGACCAGAACGTGAGATGCTCATCTAACTGAGAAACATGCCTAGGCTGGCCAAACGCCCGCACCACCTGCGACTCGGTCATGCCTGTGGCCAACCTCTCTCTGGCCAACTCCCCCAAACGGGAATAGACCCGCTCCTGCGCGTCGTAGTCCTGCGTCTCGGTGTACTCGTAACTGATGCCAACCACCGGCGGGTGTGAAGTGACACAACCCGCAGCAAGAATCGCAAACAGAGTCAGTAGGAAGCCCATCGTGTTGTCCGTAATCCTATC
>JBAWWR010000117.1:0-7802 GCA_037146675.1 Verrucomicrobiota bacterium
CAACCGGTTGCGCGGGTGGTGGAACTGGCAGACACGTACGTTTGAGGGGCGTATGCCGTAAGGCGTGCAGGTTCAAGTCCTGTCCCGCGCACCATCTACTTGGTAGATTTTCGCACTTTGCTTGTGTCTTTTGACACGCCACTGAATGGTTCACAGGTTCGCAGTTTTCAAGTTGGTACCGACGGAGGGAATCGAACCCACACGCCCTTGCGGGCACTGGATTTTGAGTCCAGCGCGTCTGCCAATTCCGCCACGTCGGCAACCTTGTTACTCAACCACTTACAGATTCTGCTTATTTTCCATTGACGACGCAGTTGACGATGTGCTGCCCGTGAACGTCATCCGCTTCGCCATTTCTGCGCTGTGCTCTGGGCGCAGGTGGGAATATGTCCATGAAACTAGCAGGCTGCCGGCCGAATGTCCAAGCCAAATGGAGATGGCCTTGAAATCGATGCCTTACTCGACGATGTGGCTCCCGCCTTCAACTTAGAATCGAGTGCCGGTGTCAGCTTTCACTAAGGCGTTTTTTGGGTTCGGTATAGAGTAACGCGTGGGCGTCGCGGAGGATGCCGGGAATCTTTGCGGCGAACGGATTAACGGCAATGGCTGCGCGCAACGCCGACTCGTCAAACTCACCGGCCATTTCGCCGGGAAACCAGTGACCGCCATTGCCACCGAGCAGGTTGTAGCGCATTTGACCCCATGGCACGAGGTCGAGCGCCTTGGCGTATGTCCAGAGGCGGAGGATTTCAAGGACGTTGACGCGCCCTGGAATTTGGTCGAACTCCGGCAATCCATCGGACCAATGTGCGCACCAATCTTGGCCGTGAACGCGCTCCAATTCAGCGTGCAGCCGTGCTTCAATGGGCGCGATGGTGACCGGGATGCGGTCGTAAAACTCAAGGGCGCGGATATGCTCGTCAAAATCGGTCGGCTGCGCGGCACCGCAGCTCAACGTGTGCACTTGCGGACGAGCGAGACAGTAGAGGTCATTAAATTGCATCGGGGTTAACGGCCGGCAAAGGTCGGTCATCTTTGGTACCGGCGTTTGGAGTTGCCCGCCTTTGTCGTTCGGACTGATGATGAAGACGCCCATGTTTTGCCGGGTCGCGTCGGTGACGCACGACCAGTTGAGCGGGTTGACGAAATACCAGTGGAGGTTGACGTAGTCGAACTCGCCGGTATTGATTGCCGCCGAAATCACACGCGGCACGCCGTGAGTGCTGAAGCCGATGAACCGGCACCGGCCTTCTTTTTGGAATTGCCGGGCCATGTCGAGACAACCACCTTTGCGGATGGCCCAATCGAGCGTCTCGTCGTTGTTGATGCCGTGCAGACTAAATAGATCCACGGAGTCTAATTTGAGGAGCTGCATGGATTTCTCAAATGTCTGACGGAATTCGGCAGGATCAGCGGTGGGGGCGACTTTGGTTTGGACGATGATTTTTTCGCGCGGCAATTTTGGCAATACGTTGCCGAGTTGCATTTCCGATGAGCCATAGCCGCGGGCGGTTTCGATGTGATTGATACCGAGTTCGAGCGCGCGATGGATGCAGGTTTCGAGGTTGGCTTGATTGGCTGCCGGAACTTCGCTCGGTTCAACGTCTTTCCAGGCGTGTTGATACCGCATCCCGCCGCAAGAAATGACTGGCATCTGTAAATTGGTACGACCAAATTTCCGGTAATGCATGGGCGCAATATACCGGGACAGCACCGGTAAGGCTAGTTTTTCCAGTTGACGCACCATTCAGCGCGCCGTATCACGCTGGGATGGAATCGGTTCGTTGCGGAGTCATCGGCATCGGCAATATGGGGGCGCATCACGCGCGTGTGTTGGCCGAAGGCCGGATCGCGCGCGCAACGTTGACGGCGGTCGGAGATTTGGATGCGGCGCAATTGGCGCAGTTCCCGAGCTTGCCACGCTTCACTGATAGCAGGGAACTCATCCGGTCGGGCTTGGTGGATGCGGTAATCATCGCAACGCCGCATTACGGCCACACGACTATCGGCGCGGACGCGCTTCAGCAAGGCTTGCACGTGCTGACCGAGAAACCGATTTCGGTTCATAAGGCCGATTGCACACGGTTGCTTGCCGCGCATACGAATCCACGGCAAGTTTTCGCGGCAATGCTAAACCAACGCACCGACCCTTACTTTCAAAAAATTCGCGCGTTGGTGCGCGGCGGTGAGCTAGGCGAATTGCGCCGGTTGAGTTGGACGATTACCGACTGGTTCCGTACCGATGCGTACTACAATTCAGGCGGGTGGCGCGCGACCTGGGCTGGCGAAGGCGGTGGCGTATTGCTCAATCAGGCCACGCACAACCTTGATCTCTGGCAATGGATGTTCGGGATGCCGGCGCGTGTTCGTGCGGTCTGCGGTTTTGGCCGGTATCACCCCATCGAAGTCGAAGACGATGTGACTGCGGTTATGGAATATGCCAACGGCGCGACCGGTGTCTTTACCACCACGACCGGCGAAGCGCCCGGCACGAATCGTCTGGAAGTAGCCGGCGACCGCGGTCGGTTGATATACGAAAACAACATCTTGCGTTTCACGCAAACCGGCGGGACGGTTAGCGACTTTTGCCGGCACTCACCGCAACATTACACTTTGCCTAAACAAACGGAACAGGTGTTTGAGTTTCCGAATCACGGTGGCCAACATCGCGCGGTACTGCAGAATTTTGTGGAGGCGATTCTTGACGGTCAGGCGTTGGTCGCACCGGCGGCGGAAGGTGTCGGTGCTGTGGAATTGGCCAACGCGATGGTGTGGTCCTCACTCACAAATGCGCCGGCAACGCTGCCACTTGATGATGTGGGATTTGAGCAACAACTTCGGCGGTTGTGCGCGGCATCCAAGCTTAAGAAAACCACGGCGTATAAAAAACACAACGAAGCCGCGCCGTATTTGGTAAAGGATAATTAATATGAATCAAGTCCGTCTCGGCATTGTAGGCGTGGGCAACATGGGCGGGGCCCATGCCAAGCAGATTATGGCCAATAAAATCAACCGGTGCGTGCTCGGCGCAGTCTGCGACACTGACCACGCCCGGCTGAAAAACTATCCGGACCTGCCGCAATTCACCACCGCCGCCAAGCTCTTCAAGTCGGGCAAGGTGGACGCCATTCTCATCGCCACGCCGCACTACGCGCATCCCACCATCGGACTGGCGGCGTTCAAAGTCGGCATCCACGTGCTCTCCGAAAAACCGCTCGCGGTCCACAAAGCCGACTGTGAGCGGTTCATTGCCGGACAGGCGGGGACGAAGCTCGTATTCTCCGAGATGTTCAACCAACGCACTGATCCGTATTACATCAAAATCCGCGAGCTGGTCCGGAGCGGCGAACTCGGCGCGATCCGCCGGATCAACTGGATCATCACGAACTGGTTCCGCAGCGAGGCGTATTACGCGTCCGGGGGCTGGCGCGCGACATGGGGCGGCGAAGGCGGCGGCGTGCTCCTCAATCAGTGCCCGCACAATCTCGATCTCTTCCAATGGATTTTCGGCCTGCCGCGCCGCGTCCGCGCCACCTGCAGCCTCGGCCGGTATCACAAGATCGAAGTCGAAGACGACGTCACCGCGTACATGGAATATGACACCGGTGCGACCGCGGTCTTTATCACCTCGACCGGCGAAGCACCCGGCACCAATCGCCTCGAAATTGCCGGCGAAAACGGCAAGCTGGTGTATGAGAACGGCGTCATCACTCTCACCCGAAACGAAATGCCAACCACGGAGTTCAGCCGCAGCACCACGACGCTCTTCAATGCGCCCCCCACTCAGACCACCACGATCCCGCTCGGCGACGACCACGGCGGCCAGCACAACGCCGTGATCCAGAACTTTGTCGACGCCATTCTCGACGGCACGCCGCTGATCGCCCCGGCCGCCGAGGGGTTGAATTCCGTCGAACTCGGCAACGCGATGCTCTATTCATCGCTAAAGAACAAGACCATTGAGCTCCCACTCGACGGTGCCGCCTACCAGCGCGCTCTCAAGCAACTTGTTAAAAACTCTAAGTTCACAAAAATAGCGGTCAAAACAGGCACGGCTTCCGACGAAGAATTTACGAAGGGATTTAACAAATAAAAACCAATCAACTCGCTGCCCAGCTCTACACCGTCCGCGATTTTCTCAAGACACCGGCGGACATTGCTAGCAGCCTGAAAAAGGTTCGCGCCATCGGCTATCAAGCTGTCCAGCTGAGCGGGCTGGGGCCGATTTCTGAAGAGGAACTCGGCGAGCTCTGCCGGGACAACGGCTTGACCATTTGCGCCACCCATGAACCGGGGGATAAAATCCTCAACGAGCCGCAAGCGATTGTAGCGCGCCTCAAGAAACTTGATTGTCGCATTACTGCGTATCCGTATCCCAGCGGCATCAACCTGACGACGCTTGAAACTGTCAAAGATTTTTGCCGGCGCCTCAACACCGCCGGCAAGGTGCTGCATGAAGCCGGCCAAATTCTTTGTTACCACAATCATCAGATCGAATTTCAGCGAGTCGCCGGTAGGTCAGTGCTGGAAATCATCTATGCCGAAACCGACCAGCGTTACTTGCAAGGCGAACCGGATACTTACTGGGTGCAACACGGCGGTGGTGACCCAGTTGAGTGGTGCGAGCGGCTCAAAGGCCGGTTACCAATAATTCATCTCAAAGATTATACGGTGTTGGCGGATAACAAAGCGACTTACACCGAAATTGGGAATGGCAATCTCAACTGGAAAAAAATCATCGCCGCTGCCGACGCTGGCGGTTGCCAATGGTTTACCGTCGAGCAAGACACCTGTCCCGGTGATCCATTCGACTCGCTCCGGCAGAGTTTCGACTACTTGAAGTTACTATGTGCCGCGTAACTAATGCGGCTTAATGCCGAGGTTAATCGCCATTGCGCCGCCGAAGAATTCCTCAAAGTTGCATTCTTGGTAGCCGATAGTTTTCATTAATTGCCGCACGCCGCGCTGGGCAGGATAATTTTCCAGCGATGCCACGATATAGGCGTACGCATCTGGATCGCCACATGATAACCGGCCCATTAACGGCAAGTGAAACCGGAGGTGGGCAAAGAACAGTTTCCGCCACCACAGAGCGGCCGGTTTCCCGAAGTCGAGCGACAAAAGTTTTCCACCCGGGCGCAATACCCGGTACGCCTCGCGCAAACCGGTGTCGAGGTCGGCCAGATTGCGCAAGCCGTAACCGACGCTGATGACGTCGAACGAATTGTCCGGGAACGGCAAACTCAATGCGTCGGCGCGAATCCAGATGCCTGCCGGCTGACGGGTTTGCGCGATGCGTAACATTTCATCGGTGAAATCCACACCCACAACTTGGCAGCGGAATCGCTGCGCGATGTCGCCGGTGCCACAGCACAAATCAAGCACGGCGTTGGGTTTTCCAGCCAACTGAATCACGCGGCGTTTCCAATACCGGTGCCAGCCAAGCGTCATTACATCGTTGAGCAAGTCGTACCGGCGGGCAATGCGGGCGAAGAGCCGGTGGACTTGCGCAGCACGTTGGTCGTTGAGCATAGTCGCTAAAATAGCACAAGCTTGCCGATGGCGAAATCGGTTTGTATGCTGCCGACATTATGAACATCAGCGTGTTTGGCTTGGGCATCATCGGCCGGGTGTGGTCCGAAAACTTGCATCGCGACGGTGACACGGTGCGCGGTTGGAATCGGACGGCAAAACCGACGTTGCCATTTTATACCGCTGACGCCCACGCAGCAGCAGCGCAAGCGGATTTGCTAATTATCGTCGTTGCCGATCCGCCGGCGGTACAACAGGTTCTTAATTTAATTTTACCGGCGCTGCGTGGCGGTCAGATCGTGATGCAATCGAGCACAATTTCACCGGCAACGTCGCGCCAATTTGCGGAACAAGTGCAGGCAACCGGTGCGGCGTTTCTCGAGGCGCCATTTACCGGCAGCAAGCCGGCAGCTGAACAGCGGCAAACAGTTTTTTATACCGGCGGCGATCCGCAAGTGTTGGAACGTGCCCGGCCAGTGCTCGCGCGGTTGAGTCGCGCGATTGAACACATCGGACCGGTTGGCAGCGCCTCGGCGCTGAAGCTGGCAATGAATCTGAACATTGCGTTGATTGCCGCGGCACTGAGCGAGAGTCTGGCGTTCGCGCGGGCGTGCGGGATTTCGGATGACCGGTATTTTAACGCCCTTAAGCTCAATGTCGCCCAGTCGGGGTTGGCGGCGCTTAAAGAACCGAAACTTCGCGCCGGTGATTGGGCACCGCAGTTTTCGCTGAAGCACATGGCAAAAGATTTGCGGCTGGCAGTGGAATCGACCGGAGCCCGGCCCTTGCCACAGTTGCAGGCAGTGGTGAAGTTGTACGAGGCCGGCCTGGCGCGCGGCTGGGGCGATGACGATTTTATCAGTCTAGCGCGCTTGCTGGCCAAGTAGCGGTATTTAGCTGAGTCCGCGCTCGTGCTTGACCGGTCCGCGCTTCTCCAGTAGTGTGCGCGACACCCCGTTTATCAGGAGAACAAAATGATCGTTACTACCGCCCAGTTATTCAAACACGCCTATGGCAAATACGCCGTCGGCGCTTACAACATCAACAACCTCGAGCAGACCGTTGGTCTGTTCAAAGGTTGTATCACCAGCAAAGCGCCGTTCATCATCCAGATTAGCAAAGGCGCTCGGAAATACTCCGACAAACGCTTCCTTGAAGGTATGATCCGCGCCGCCGACCAGATTTATCCCGAGGCCGTCTTCGCTGTTCACCTCGACCATGGCGACGAGGAAAACTGCTACGACTGCATCAAGTCCGGCTTCTACAGCTCGGTCATGATTGATGCCAGCCATCACGAGTTTGAAGAGAACATAGCCATCACCAAGCGCGTTGTTGACGCCGCTCACGCCAAGGGCATCAGCGTCGAAGCAGAACTTGGCCAGCTCGGCGGCGTCGAGGAAGACATCGTCGGCAGCGTCAAGCTCACGAAGCCCGACGAAGCCAAGGAATTCGTCAAGCGGACCGGCTGCGACTCGCTCGCCGTCGCCATCGGCACCAGCCACGGTGCGTTTAAGTTCAAAGCCGAACCCGGTAAGAAGTTCAGCCTTCACTTTGAAGTCATCGAGGAAATCCAGCAGCTCCTCCCCGGTTTTCCGATGGTCATGCATGGCAGCAGCAGCGTCCCGAAAGACGAAGTGGACCGCATCAACGCTGCCGGTGGCAAGATCAAGGATTCCAGCGGCGTACCGGAAGATCAATTCCTACCGGCCGCCAAGATGGGCGTCTGCAAAGTCAATATCGATACCGACGGCCGGCTCGTCTGGACCCGCGTCCACCGCGAGTTCTTCCGCGACCACCCCGAGAAGTTCGACCTCCGCGACGTCGGCGTGCCGTTTATGGACGAATACGCCAAGATGATTGCGCACAAGAATGACGTGCTCGGCAGCTCCGGTCACCTTGACGAAGTCCGCGCCATCATCGGCAAGAAGTAAGCCACTAAAGATTAAGCAAAGCAAAGAGCGTCCGGTGCAACCGGACGCTCTTTGTATTTTTCAGTGGAATGCGTGTTGGTTAACGCGTGCCCGGACTAGATTCAGACAGGTGCGCATCGTCGATGTGGCCAGACTTAATGGTAATGTTGGCACGGTTTTCGAGGCGTTCCAGTTTCCCGTCGCGAATCCACGCAACCCGGTCGGAAATGTTAATCATCCGAACATCGTGGGTCGCGGTGATGACGGTGACATTTTGTTCGCGCTGGAGCCGGCGGAGTAAATCGATGATTTCTTGGCCGGTTTTGCTATCGAGGTTGCCGGTCGGCTCGTCGGCGAGAA
>JBAWWR010000118.1:0-7796 GCA_037146675.1 Verrucomicrobiota bacterium
GTCTTGAAACTGCGCGACCGCGTCGGCGTCGAGCATCCGATCAAGGCGGACGTGGGTTGTCGGAACACGGTGTATCACGCCAAGGCGCAAAGCGGCGGCGAATTTCTCCGGCAATTCCTGGAAGCCGGCGCGCGGGCGTTTCGGATTGAGTTGCTGGACGAGGACGCGGCGCGGACGCAGCAGGTGATCGAGGCTTACCGGCAGCTACTCGCCGGCAACGCGGCCGGGCTGGACCAGCTGAACGTGGTCCGCCAACTTGGCGTCACCAGCGGGACGTTGACCGTGCTGGGTTGACCGCGGCTGACGAAGCTTCCCGTGCCGGTTCTAAGGCTGCCTGACTCACCGGTTAAACCTCCAAAATGGGGCAGGTAGGTTCCCTCGGCATTTTCCAAGATGCCTGTTCCAGTTCCCAGCCTGACAAATCCACAAAGGAAGCCTCCTCCGGCAAAAAGAAAGGTTCCTAACCGAAAAAGGAAATCTCCTAACGCAAAAAGGAAGACACCTCAGAGAAAAACGAAGGTTCGTTTGTCGCATCCAACGCCAACTGACAACCCGGTTTGGTCATCCCGGTCACGAAGGAAGGTTCGTTTGTCATAAACCAAGGTTCGTTTGGGCAAAAGGAAGGTTCGTTTGCTGCATCCAACGTCACCTCAGGCTCCGACTTGAACAACTCCCTCAAAAAGGAAGGTTCGTTTGGCGGACAGGAAGGTTCCTTTGAGAAAAAGGGGGCTTTATAAATGAAACCGGAGCCTTCGTTTTTTGGCCAAAAAGCCGCCCGGCACGCGAAAACCCCTTATTTTTCGCAGAATTGACCCAAACCGCGCCCTGCCAAAAGAAATAAGACGAATTACCTCGCTACCTGAGGGGTGGGGTATACGGTGAGCCTGTGAGACACCTGACCACGGTGCAGTTAGAAAAAACAAACGTTGTACAACGGGTTATCGTGAACCCCGTTGCCTTGTGACGAATCTACCCTCCGGACGTTATGGTCAGCCGGGCGCAATTTATGGAGCCATTGTCTACAAAAAGGCGACGCCGCCCACGATCCCAGAAATGAAGTCCGTGATACATGTCTCGCTGGCTTTCGCCAGCATGAAGGACAAGGAACTCGACAACTTCACCAAGCAAGTTGTTGACAACCTCTACGGTAACGCCGCCTTCACCACCCCGCCTGTGCTCCAACCCGCGTTGGACACCGCCCGTGGTGATTTCACGACCAAAATCGCTGCCGCCGCGACCGGTGGACAAGTGGACACCGCCGCCAAGAACGACTCCCGGCAGGTTTTGATCGGTCTCCTGCGTCAGAACGCCAACTATGTGGAAGGCGCTTGCAACAACAACCTCCAAACGCTGCTCAGTTCCGGCTACCTCGCCGCCACCGGCGAACGCCACAGCCTGCCGTTGGACACGCCCGTTGGCTTGATCCTCACCAATGGCGACCCCGGCAGTCTTGTCGGCAAGGTCAAGCCCGTCAAGAACACGAAGATGTACGAAGCCCGTGCCAGTTCCGACGGCGGAACGATCTGGCTGGCCAGCGTGTTTACCAGCGACAGCCAGCACATCATATTCCCCGGCCTCACGCCCGGAGTGGAATACACCTGCACCGTCCGCGCCCTTGGCGGCTCAACCGGTCAAAGCCCGTGGAGCGACGTTTCCAAGCACCGCGCGCTGTAAGCGAAAACTCACAATCAACAAAAGCGAGGCCGGCACCCCCGGCCTCGTTTTTTTTGCCGGGTGTCATGCCGAGCTTGTCGAGGCATCTCAGCCTCTCTAACTCTAGCGCATTTAGATTGACACACATTCGGATGGAGGCGTAGCGTTTGGCCCTAATGATGATTCTCCATCATCAGGGTTGGTCGGTGCAACGGCTTATTTTTTCTCTGTCGCAGTTTTCTTGACGTACGTGATGAATTCCCAATGAAACGATTTATCAGCTATCTCTCAGTTGTCATCGCGCTGGCGACAGTGCCGACCGTTAGGAGCGATGATTGCACCCAGACAAGATATTTTTCACTCGCCCCAAACGACCGGCCGACAGTCGCCACCTTGGAAGCCTTGTTTCCGGAGTTGCTATTTGAATTTGACGGCAAGGCGGGGTTGCTGACGGTCACCGGTTGTGACGATCAAATTACACTGGCGCAACCGGCTATCATCGCCGCGAAATCGGGCGACCCGGCCAAGCTCCACGCGGAAATTGAAAACGAACTTTGGCATCGGTTGCCACAGCCGGGCTTGTTCCGACACCCGATCTATGGGTTTGATCTGCTAAACCAAGATGCCGCGTGGACAACCGTGACGACTGCGCCGGATGCAGCTTGGGCCAAGCGGATTAATGGCCATCCCTTGTTTGGGTTGACGTTGGCGCAAAAGACCGCGCGCTTGATCGTGCTGGTGACCGATGTGGATGGAACGCAGACTGCGCAGCAGATGGGTGCGGTGGATGCCAAACTGCCGCCGGCGACTGCGCCGCAAGCGGTCGCCGACCTGAAATGGGCCGATGCTGCAATGGGCCGGGCCGCTTGGCTAATTGCCCCGCCACCGCAAGTGACCAGTTACAGCACGCGCACGCTGTGGCTGACGGGCAAAGAAAAGTTTGTCGCTGAACGCACCTACGTGGCGCAACCCAGCGCGGCAGGACAGTTCACGCGCTTCTATCTATTCGAGACGCTGGTGCCGTACGGCGACTACAACCCACAGGCGCGCCGTCTGGATATGTTCTTACGAGGACTACGGCTGCCAGCCAGTCCGCTCAGTCCAATTTTGAAAAAAACGCCTGACAATTTGGTCGTGGCCGCACGGCAGGACTGGCGGGCGGCAACGGAGGCGACACAATACAAGCCTCGATTGGTATACAATGCCTCGCCGTTGGTCCAACGGGCGCTAGCGCGTGGTACGACTCCCATGCAAGCCGAGCAGCTTTGGCGGGAACTGCTGCCGACGTTAGCGCAGTCGGAAGTGCCGGAGGCGCTGGGCCATCTGGGCTTTGTCGAATTCGCACAGCGGAAGTATCCTCAGGCGGAACAAACTTTCCGGCGCATTCAGGAGGAATTCCCGACAGATCCATTGGCTTTTCAAGCCACGCTCCAGCGGGGGATCGTTCTCGGCTATTACTTGCACGATCTGGTTCGGGCGGAGGCAGTGTTGCTGGTGGCGCGACGCTTGGCACGGGATGATTCTGAACGGTGGCGCGCCGATTGTCAGTTGGCAGTAGTGCCGTTTTTTCGCAAGCAGTACAAACCAGCGTTACAGGCACTCGAACAGCTTTTGGATGACTACCCAACTCTCGCGACCGCGAACTTTGTACGCCCGTACCTCTGGTACTTGAAGAACTGTACCCAAAAGAAACTGTGAAGATGAACACATGAAATTGATTCTTCGATCACTCGCATTTGGGCTGACAAGTCTTTTGTGTACGCTGACATTTCCCTTGGCTGTGGCGGAACCAGCACCCGGGACACTGCGGACGATTAATGATTACCTGACAGGCCAGCCTCTTACGGCAGCGGTAGCCGATGGAACGGTATACGAGTTTCGGGCCACTGTGCCGAAAGTTAATTTCTGGAAGACGCCGGCCCCGCTTGACGGGCTGTGGATCGAGAGCAAGGACAAGAAAACCCTGATTTGGATGTCGTCGACCAGCGGTACAATGGCGACGGATACCGTACCTTGTCCGCCAGCGACCGGTGGCGGAGGCGGTGGAGGCAATAACACAGACTGTCAAAATAACTCACCACCGCAGACAAACGGGTGTGTCTGTGCACCGGGCCAGACATGTTGCTCGGGCACTGCGAACTGCTATGACCCAGCCACCAAGGAATGTTGTGGGGATGCCGCCTATACGATTGGCACTGGCTGTTGCGTTGGTAATGTATGGAAGACGGTTTCGTGGGGATCATGGACTGTGGCGACAGCACCGACGGTAACGGTGACGGCGGCAAGCATCACCAACTGTCTTGGGGGTTCGGTTTCGATTACCGCCACGGCAACGACCCAAGATGGCACGAAGAAACGCTCTGACTCGAACGGCTGTCAACCAGAGCAAACCAGTACGCTGGCGCTATCCACACCGACAATCACTTGGACGGTGAGCGGTTGTACTTCCGTGCCGGCTGCCGGCACTGGCGCGACTGCGAATTTTACCCCTGGCTCGGCCGGTAACGGCACGGTCACGTTTACTGCCACGGCAACGACCACTGATTCGGCAGGCACATATACCGGAACCCGCAGCGTGCCGTTTATGATCGTAAAAATCGAGTCACAAACGGTTGCGACGACTCCAGCGGATCGAACACGCACCACGATTGGCGTTGGAGAGAAGGTCAATCTGAGTCTCAATCCCACGCCTTCAGGGACGATAACGTGGTCTGTAACAGGGGGTGGAACATTAACTGACGGAGCAACTCCGATACTCACTACACCTGATGTACGAGCAACGTGCGTGGTAACCGTTAACTTTTCAGGAGGTTCGTGTACGCAGCCTTTTAGTGTCATCCCTCCAAGTGGCGTGCAATTCACAGAATATGGCGCAGATAGGCACAAGCAAGGATATACATCTGCAGGCTTTCTGGCGCAAATAGAGATCCAACCGAATACCGTTTCTTTTGGTGCAATTCAGGTCAGAGAAGGCGCATGTCCAGCGACAAATACTTCTATTTTCTGGTCTGACATGGGGGGTCACGGGCAAGGGAACTGGCGTAATGTTTCGTCAGATAATACCATTCCCAGTGTACTCGATAACGTGTATTCAATTAAGCCGGAGGTGGTTCCCGGCGGTTATACTTGGGCCATCCCGTGGTCATACAAAGTTGGCGCGTCTGGAGATGAGCACGGATTTCCCGACACCGTTAACCACGTTTTTAGTGCTGATAACAATGGAACGGCGACACAATCTAAGCGAAGTGCTAATACTCTAAGTACGGCACCAATGCCTATAAACGCTATGACTAATTGGCCGTTTTAATGGAGGTTATATATTATGAAGATTCGATACTTGCTTATGTCCGGTCTGATGTTGACACTTATAACTGATCTGTCTGCTGGCAATATCCCGGTAGACGATAATTATTTTACTAGTACAAATGAGATTCTTGAAGCGCAAGGACGTGTGGTAAAAAGCATTGCCGATAAAAAAGCGAACGCTCAGGCGCATTATGCACTGTTAATGAAAGCCTCGAAGACTGCCCATCTTTCAAACGCAGTGCAGTTGTCTTTGGCGGCCTCTGCGACTGAAGCATTCGGAGAATATATGAGGACGATTCCGAATCCTTCAAGAGAGTTGACAGAATTTGCGGCCTCTTCCGAAGTTTTATCGGCCATATTCCTCTTGGAAACTTCATTGGAAATGTTGGCGCGAATTCCAGTTCGGCAGACATTCTTGAATGTCTCACCACCTGCCTGGACACCCGGTCTGGTTGCCGGTGGAATGGATCCAAAGGGTATTACGGATCCAAAAGCGAGAGCGGAATATGAACGACGAATCGCTGACAATTCAGCCGCCACTGAAGAAGTCAATTCTCGAACTCGCATGGAGAACGCTGACGAAGCTCTACAGGATATCCTCAGGGTAACAGTTGTTGCACTAATGTCGAAAGGGAAGGCGGACTCGTGTAGAGCTGCCATCACAGCCAGCCAATTGCCTGAAAAAATTAAGGTACGGATTCTGGGCAAAGGAGATGCTCAACCCAATACACGTTAGAGTTGAAGGAGGGCAACTCCGTATAATCCGTAAATATGGCTTGCTGTGGAGGCCGTCTATTGCACGCACAAAAGAGTTTGTGAGGAGGAATACATGAAACTAAAACTTCAATTACCTGCGTTTTGGTTGACGCTTACGTTGGTGTGCACCGGCCTGATCGTACCGGTAGTTTGTCTGGCGGACGAAGCGGTGCCGGATAGTTTTGCCGAAATCCGGTTCCGGGCGGGTGACTATGCCAAGGCGCTGCCGTTGTATGAAGAACAATTGGCGGCAAGCCCAGACGCGCAAGTGCGGGCACACGCGCTATTCCAGATTGGCCAGTGCCTGACGGGTTTGCAGAAATACAAGGAGGCGGTCCAGGCCTTTGATCAATTGTTGTCATTCTTTCCAACCTCATCCTCGGCCGCCGCTGCCCTGTTGCGAAAAGGTTGTTTGCAGGCGGGTGTCCTCAAACAGACCAAGGAGGGTCTCATAACTTGGGAGACGCTCATCGAGAAGTATCCGCGCAGCACGCTGGTTCCCGAAACCAGATTTTACATGGGCATGGTGGAATGGGTGCAAGGCCATAAACAGGCGGCACGCGAAATTTGGCAAACGTTGGAACGGAATTATCCGCAGCACCCGCGCACTGCCATGGCTAAACTCTACTTGCAAAAAGGCAAACCATGAAACATTGGCTGATCACCGTGATGTTCTTGTTCGCGCTGATGTTGCCTGTGGCAGCGGCACCGCTGCGAACGATTAATGATTACCTAACGGGCCAGCCAGTACAGGCAGCGGTGGCCGATGGGACGGTGTACGAGTTTCGCGCCACCGTGCCGAAAGTCAATTTCTGGAAGACCCCGGCTCCGCTCGACGGGTTATGGATCGAAAGCCCGGACAAGAAAACCCTGATTTGGATGTCATCCACCAGTGGCATAGTGGCAACGGACACCGTGCCTTGCTCGCCCGCGACCGGTACAGCCGGTACCGGTGGCGGCATCGGGACACCCTGTGCGTCCGGCCCGCCTCCTCCGCCAACGCCAACACCTTTTCCTTGCTCTGATTGTAGCACATGTGGAGCGTGCAGTACCGCTGAGGAGTGTAAGAACTGCTGCACCGATAATTGCACCTCACCGGGAGGGATGATCGTTTGCAACCAACGTTGCAAGTTTTTTTGATCACATGTTGCACACTGGATAATGCGTTTTAACGTTCGATAATGAATCATTAAATGAGGTTGATTGCACTATGAGGAATATAAATCAGCTTGGCCGGTTGACTATTTTGGTTTTGTTGACAATAACGGTAGCGCAAAGTGCTGCCCAAGTTTCCTCTCAACTTGAGCACCAAGCCAGTGTGGAGTTAGTGAGTATGCCGCCATACTGGAAGAATTCCGGAGTTCCGGAAGCAGATTGGCGAGATCATGAGGGTTGGAAGAAGACCCCCGAATGCAAAGTCATGATGGATAAACTAGTGGATATCGTCAAGGCGCGCGAGGCAAGCGGCAACCTGACGCCGAACGAGGTGGAAACACTTATAACGTGTATGCAGAGTCCACATTTCGATGCGCGTGACACGGCTGCGACAGCTGCGATGGTTGGCCGTGAGGAACCCGCTCGATCGGTGTTGCGACCTTATCTTCTGAGTCTTTTGCAGGATCCGGTTTCACTGGTACGCATGGCGGCAGCAGAGACGCTTGGAAGGCTTGGAGATGCAAAAGTGATCCCCGATTTACAACTTCTCTTGGAGGATGAGCGTCCGCTGGTTGCTAGGGTGGCACAAAGAGCAATCTCTAAATTACAGCACAAGGACACCACGCCGGACTCGTCGAAATCTCCCAAACAATAGACGTTATCTTGCAAATGGGCACTGTCTTTAGGATTGAACATTTTTTACGCGCCGCATTAATTAGACTTTGACTAGCAGATCTAGTCAGGAAGTTTCCTGGTAACCTGTTGCTATTACCGGTCGCGAAGCATAGAAGGGGTTGTCCGAAACCCCGCCTCCTGCGGACACGCTGCGAATTCCGCAATCCACAGGAGGCAACCAAATGCCGATCTTCAATCCGAACGAACCCCAAAATGGCGAAACCGTGGACGCCGATCTGCTCCGCAACCAA
>JBAWWR010000119.1:0-7773 GCA_037146675.1 Verrucomicrobiota bacterium
CCAACCCGCGATTGTCGCGCGTTCATGGCCGGTGGTATTGATGTCGAACTCTCCAAATATCTTACCTGGGATATTAATTCCTGGAATCGGGAAAGCAACCTCTGCCGGTAAAGCAAATACATTGAGATTGTTAACACCAGTAATATTGCCGCCGGCTAACGTCGGAGCAAAAACGCCCCTAGTTGTCTGATCAGGATTTGTATAGATATAGAAAGCTGGGGCCAGAGTGATGCCGATATCTTTGGCGAGCCTCACCTTGCCGCCGCCTTGCACGCCCAGCAACCACGTGTCGACGCCGTTGGTGACACCGGAGAAGGTGTTTTGTAATGCCGTATTATTGTACACGAACTCACCGAACGTCAGGAAGTAGTCCACCTTCTCCGTCTTGAACTGCAACTTCTCAGTAAAACCTTCGGGATTGATGTCGTCTTTCCATCCAATTTGGTTATTCAGGAACGGGCTCTCAAACCGGCCACCGATCAACGTCAACCAATCCGCCGCTTTATACTGCGCCCAGAACTGACCAAGTTCGATGGCGTCGCTGCCACCCTTCGCCCACGGGCTTTTGTTAAAACCTTGACCACCCATCGTCACGTTGGCACCATTACCGCTAGTTCCTGTCTCTAATCGCAGCCCGTAGGAGAAGTTCTCGAGGAACTCGCCTTTAACTCCCACGCGCAACCGGTACCGGAACCGATCCAAGTCCGCATGGTCATACGCGCCCACACCGACCAAGTTACCGGTGCCCGAGCGCCATTCGTAGCGCAGCCGGCCATCACCGAAAAACTGCAAGCTATTGACCCAGCTTGAGATCTTGACCTTATTATACTGACTGATGGTCTCCGCGGTTTGCTTGTCGAATTGCTCACGAGCAGCGTTCGCTTCGTTCGTGGTAATCACGCCCTTCTTGGTGAGCAAGTCGAGAATGGCCTCGCCACTCTGACCCAAAACCGCGCTGCCGGTGAGGAGCGCGGCGGAGATAACCGCTAATACTATTGGCTTCATATTTCCCTATGTTCTGGCGTTGCCACCGGTGGCGTTTTTGTTGATCCGGAAAAAACTATAAGATTAACATGCTTATACAAGACTAATTTTAAAACGGTTTAACCCTTCAATGCATCACCGGCTGGATTCACAGTTGCATCCGGCGCGCTGCGCGGTTAGCATCTTGCGCCATGAAATTGCGCCAAGTTTTATCCGCCAAACTCCACGGTGGTGCCATCACACAGTGTGACTTACATTACGAAGGCAGCTGCGGACTCGGCCCTGACCTGCTCAAGGCTGCCGGCATTGTTCCGCTTGAAAAAGTCTCCGTGCTCAACGTCTCCACCGGTGCGCGCTTAGAAACTTACGCTATTCTGGCAAAGAAAAAAGGCGAAATCTCCCTTAACGGCGCGGCGGCCCGGTCGGCTGCAGTCGGCGACAAAGTCATCATCCTCACCTTTGCTGATGTTCCGGAAAACGAGTTGCCGGAACACAAGGCCAACATCGTCATCCTCGGTCCCGGCAACCGCGTGAAGTCCCATCGGTGCGACCAGCCGGTAATCTAACCCCATGTTCCGCCGCTATTTTTTCCTATTGTTAACGCTTGCGGCGGCGGTGTGCGCGGAAGCGGAAGATGCGACAAACGTGATTCAGCGGATGTTGGCGCACCGGGCCCAGCAGGATTTTTCGTTACAAGGCCGGCTCGACGTGACGCGCGACCAGAGCACGAATCTCACCCTGCTCGTCCACAACACGCCCACTGAGACGCGCACAATTTTCCGCGCCGGGACAACCGAGCTGCTCATCGTGCAGCCGGTGACCGGCATGCCGCGCTGGTTTTTGCGCGGGACCGGCGAACTGACCGGCACGCGGCTGATGGAAAAATGGCTCGGCTCAGAGTTCACATTTTATGATCTCGGAATGCCGTTTTTGCGCTGGCCGGACGCGAAACTGACCGGCGAGGCGCGGGCGCGCGGACAGGATTGCTTGATGCTCGAATTGACCGCGACCAACCAACCGTATGGACGGGTGAAGCTGTGGGTCGAGCAAAGATATTTCGCGCTGCTGCGCGCGGAGGTGTTCGATCAAAACGAGGCATTGGTGCGCCGGCTGGCAATCACAAGCTTCAAGCGCCTCGGCGAGGTCTGGATTCCGCGCGGAATCGAAATGTCTTTCATTCCGCCACACCAGTCCCTACCGGCAGAGGAAAAATCACGGCTGGAGTTCTACACCGGTGATTACGATGCGAAGCTGCCGGCAGAGTGGTTTGCTGAGGAAAACTTTTAGCCGCTCTGTTTGGTGATCCACTGGGTGCCGCGGCGCTCCCAGTTGCGGAATTTCATTTCGAGGTGGGTCACCTCGCCCATGCACCGGATTTGCTGCTCGACGTGCATGATTGTGCGGCGGACGCCGAGATCGCGTTCAACCTGGTCTGTCTTTTTCTGCGAAGAATGGTACTCAAAAACATGGAAGTCGCCCTCGGCGTACACAGAGTGGCCGATGACCTGAATATCGATCTTTTGAGTATCGACATAATTCCGCACGAAAATGCCCTGAATTAATCGTTGGAGTCTGAGTTCTTCAAGGTTCATCAGAATTGTCGATTATGATACCCAGCCGCCGGTAGTTTACAAGCGGTTTAGCGGGTCGCTGAACGGACGTTGCGGCGTGAATCCGAGATCAGCCAGCAATTTCAGGTCGGCGGCGGTGTCGGGATTGCCGGTGGTCAGCAACCGGCTGCCGTAGAAAATGGAATTGGCGCCGGCCAGAAAACAGAGTGCCTGCGCCTCACGGGAAAGCTGGGCGCGCCCGGCTGATAACCGGACTTTCGTCCGCGGAAATGTAATCCGCGCGACGGCAATGAGGCGCACGAGTTCAAAAATATCGACCGGCGGTTGTTGCTCCAGCGGTGTGCCGGGAATCGGGACGAGGCAGTTGATCGGCACGCTTTCCGGCGGCCGGTCGAGCGCGGCCAACACGACCAACAGTTTGAGTCGGTCTTCAACACTTTCCCCCATGCCGAGAATGCCACCGCAACAAACCGATAACCCAGCATCCTGCGCGTATCGGATCGTGTCGAGCCGATCTTGAAACGTGTGCGTGGTGACGATGTTCGGATAAAACTCCGGGCTGGTGTCGAGATTGTGGTTGTAAGTCGTGACGCCGGCGGCTTTGAGTTGCTGGGCGGCGGTTGGCGTCAACTCGCCGAGCGTGACGCAAACTTCCAAGCCGAGTTGGCTGACGGCAGTGACAATTTCAAGAACGGATTCAAATTGCCGAGTGCCTTCGCGGACGCCTTTCCACGCGGCTCCCATGCACAAGCGCGTCGAACCGCTGACCTTGGCGCGATTGGCGACGGTCAGAACTTCATCGCGACTCAGCAGTTTTTCCGGTTCGACATTGGTGTCGTACCGGGTGCTTTGCGCACAGTAAGAGCAATCTTCGCTGCATCCGCCGGTCTTGAGGCTGACCAAGGTGCAAAGCTGAATTTCGTTACTTTTCCAGTTCTGGAGATAAACCTGGCGGGCTTGCTGGATAAGGTCAAACAACGGTTGTGAGTAAATTTGGCGCAGTTGTTCCAGCGACGCTTGTCCCGTGGAATCAATTAGTTGCGATGGCGACGCCGGGGTATTGTTCGGGGTATTATTTTTCACGCGAGTGCCGTCAAAATACTGGAAAGTCTCATTTATTGCAAGTCTGACGCGGATTTGGTAATATGTCAGACGTTATGGACAGCACGATTAAACGTATTTGTGGCATGTTGCAAAGTCCGGACGGAATGCGCCGTTGCGCCGCAGCAATGGTGCTCAGCGAACTCGCTCCGAAAGAGGCAGCCGTCGTCACGGCTCTCGGTGCGGCGCTCAAGGACTCCAACCAACTCCTCACCCGCTACGTGCTGGAAGCATTTGAGACCATCGGCTCGCGTTCGGTCGTGCCGTTTGTGCTACCACTACTCGACGCCAGCGATATGGAGACCAAACTCCGCGCCGCCAGCATCATCGCCCGCGCTGGTGGCGAGATGATCGGCGAGTTGCGCCGGCAATTCGAGAAAGCCAGTCCCCAACAAAAGCGCCTGCTGATTGATATTCTCGCCCGGATGCACAGCCGGGAAGCGATGCAGTTAATTTTGGACACGTTGTTCGATCCCGATTTTGAACTCGTGAAAGAAGCCTGCCAGGCCGTGCGCCGGCACATCGCCGACGCCACACCCAAAGACCGCCAGGCGTTACACAAACAGGTCGTGAAATTCATGACCAGCACCCGCGTCAAGAAAAACGACCGAGTGCTGACCTCCTGCCTCTTGCTGACCGGCAACATCGGCGCTGCGGACGCGTACAACATCTTGCTGAAATTTAGCACCACCAAGAACCTCGGTTACATCCGCCGCAACGCGCTCATCGGCCTCACCGGGTTGCAACTTACCGGCAGCGCCTCCGTAACGGTGGTGAAACAGATCTTCAAATATCTCGGCGAAACCGATACGCAAATCGTCCAACTCGTACTCGACATCATCGAGAAACAGCCGCCGGTTGCCGCGCTGGACAGCCAATGGCAAAAATTGCTCAAGAGCAAACACTTCGCTGTCCGGGTCTTTGCGGCACGCAAGCTGGCCACCGTCGACAGTCCCGCCAACAACAAATTAATGATGACGTTGCTGGCGCACCAAGACACGCAAATTAGTGAAATTGCGGCCGGCGCACTCGCCCGCCACAAGAAATCTACCAAGCTCCTACTCGATACCCTCAGCCGGGAGCGTAATGCCGAAGCCGCGTGGCGCTTGGCGAAAATCCTCAAGCCGCACAGCGAGATCATCGACAAAGCCACGATCAAGAAATTCGCCGCGCTCGCCGCGCACGACCTTGAAACCGGCAACGGTCGCTATGAAGCCTTGTTCTATTTTCTGCGCAATATTAACCCGGTCATCGTGGACGGCGTACTCACCAACACCGGTTTGAAATTTAAGAAAGCGAAGAAGTGGAACAAGGCGGTGGATTGCCTCAAGCAACTCATCAACGCCGAAAGCTTTGACCAAGCACTCCGGTTTGAGTTGAGCGTCTGTAATCTCAAACAATCAGCGAAGGACATCGCGCCGAGTTTGCGCGCCGACGACACCACCTTGCGTGGCTTTCAACCACTCCTGCTGGATAAACCGTTCAAGCTGATCGACCGGCTGAAAAAAGAAAAACACCTCGATGCCGCCGACCTATTTTATCTCGGCTTCCATTTCAGCGAGGGCACCATCGAAGAACAAAAGTTCGGCCGACAGCTTCTCGAGCACGTTGCCAAACGTTGGCCCGGCACGAAAGACGGCAAAGCCGCCAAAAACAAGCTTGCGCTGGCCACGACGGTGACAGCTCCAGCCGCCAAAAACTAGTCTGGCCCGCGTTCGGCGAAACGCTCGTCAGCACCGACCAGCTGACCGATGTCGCCGTGCTGATACTCGACAACGCCAAGCAGGCACTGGAAACAAAATAGCCGCTCCGGTTGTTTTACTTTTCTTCGCTCTGGTTTTGGAGTAAAAACCGCAGTGGCATGAACCCAACGCTCCGCCGCCGGCTAAAAAAGATCCGCTGTCTACTCCTCGATGTAGATGGCGTTCTCACCGACGGTAAAATTCATTTCACCAGTACCGGTGAAGAATTCAAAAGTTTCGATATTCAGGACGGACACGGCATCGCGATGGCCTTGCGAACCGGCTTACTGGTTGGGTTTGTTTCCGGGCGGCCATCGAAAGCCACGGCCAAACGCGCCGCCGACCTCGGCGTAAAAATCGTCATCCAAGCGCCCACCAATAAAATGGAACTCGTTGAAACCGTCAAAGCTGAATACCGGCTCAGCGACGACGAGATTTGTTTTGTCGGCGACGAGCTCGTGGACTTACCGGTCTTGCGCCGGGTCGGTTTGGCTGTCGCCGTTCCCAACGCAGTCGCCGAAGTCAAAGCCGTGGCGCATTACGTCACCAAGCGTACCGGCGGCGACGGTGCGGTCCGGGAAGTCATCGAAATGATTTTGAAAGCGACCGGCCGCTGGGAGAAAGCCATTGCAAAGTATCTCGCACTCCTGCTTGCCGGCTTATGCCTGACCGGCAGCGTGCGCACTGAGCCATCGGCCGCAACCGGCTACATTGAAAAATTTGAAGTGCCCCAGCGCGATACTAACGGCAATCTTCAGTGGAAACTCACCGGCGACCGCGCCACGTTCCGCCCCGACGGCTTGATGGATATCCTCAACACCCGCGCCGAGTTTTACGCCAGCAATCAAGTCAACCTCGTCTTTACCACGCCGATCTGCGTCCTCGACCGTGCCAATAACCGCGCTGCCACTGATGCGCCAGTCCGTATCGAACGTGAAAACATGAGCCTGACCGGCCTCGGCGCTGACTGGAGTGGCAGCAATACCACCATCCTCGTTCGCCACAACGTCCAAATGATCATCAAAAATAGTTCCCTATTCGCGCCCGCCGCCACCAAACCATGAAACCGCTTATCCTTGCCCTCCTGCTTACCGGCGTCGCCCGCGCTAGCACCAACGAACCCACTGTCATCAACAGTGACCGGATGCAATCCGACTACGTCAGCAACGTCGGCACCTTCGAAGGCAACGTCGTCGTGATTGACCCGCGCCTGACCTTGCGCGCCGACAAGATGACTGTCTTCTTCGGCGGCACGAACAACATCGTCAACGACGTCACCAACCAAGTCCGCTCCATCCAGCGGATTACCTCCACCGGTGCCGTCGAAATTCACATCGACCAGAAAAAGGCCACGTGCGACCAAGCCGATTACATCGCCGGCGACGAAAAAGCCATCCTTACCGGCAACCCGAAAGTCGAAACGCCCGATGGTGTCGTTACCGGCAAGAAAATCACGCTGTGGCACAGCAAGGAAAGAATGGATGTCGAATCCGACGTGACCGACACCAACCGCACCCGCCTGATCATCTACCCCGAAGAGCAGCGCAAGGAAGAACAGCGTAAAAAAGACGAGTAACCCTTGTCAATCCCCTGCCCTAGCCTGTCACACTCGCCGGTGTCACCCTGAGTTGCCGGGGATGGCGTCTCGTCGAACTCGGCTTGTCGAAGGGTCTCGTTCCGACTCTGGACCCGGGACTTTTACCCCGCTCCCAGCGGGGCGGGACCACGCTGCTGCGTGGCAAGCTCTCCTTTAAGGTATCGGCGTCGCCCCGTTCTCGCTCACTGCCGCTGCCAACCGGTCAATCGCTTCGGCGATGCTTGCCGGCGGACTCGCCCAATAACCGGGATTGGCCGGGGTGTAGCCGACATTCTGGCTCGCTAAATCCGCCCATGTCGGGGCGATCATGCCGTCAATGCGGCCAACCGTCAGGACTTGGCCTTCCGTGCCGCCGGGCAAGGTTCTGGGTTTCACGCCGCCGGGATTCACGCCGTCCCAACCATTGTAAATAATGTCGCCAATGCCGGGCCCCATGGGATTGGCCATGTAGCCGGCATCGTTGGCGAACACGCTGACATTGCTCCCCGGCTGCACGGCGGCATCGAGCTTGGCCTTGTCGCCGGGAACTAACTGCGCGGCTTCGGACGCGGCAAAGACCGGGTCGAGTTCGGGGTTGGTGCCGCCGGGATCACCTTGCGGCCCTTGGGGGCCGGTATCGCCTTGAACACCTTGCGGCCCGGGCGCGCCGTCGTTGCCGGAAACACCTTGCGGCCCTTGCGGCCCGACGGGAATGATGTTGATTGCGTCGTTGAGGGCGTTGAGTTGGTTGCGGAGCAGATCGGCGTCCACGGTTTCGCCATTTTGGGGTTCGTTCGGA
>JBAWWR010000120.1:0-7664 GCA_037146675.1 Verrucomicrobiota bacterium
CCGTCGGAGTACCGGGTGTGCAGATGCAGGTCAACGCCCGGCATTACGAACCGGCTGGTGTGCGCGCCGGACGCGGCAGATCACCGCGGAGCCGGTCGAGAATGCCGTTGACGAATGCGCCGGATTCACGCGTGGAATATTTCTTCGCGATATCCACAGCTTCGTTGATGCTAACCACCGGCGGGATGTCGTCGCGGAACAGCATTTCATAAATCGCCAACCGCAAAATACTCCGGTCCACCGCCGCGATACGCGACAGCTCCCAGTGCTCGGTGTATTTCTTGATGCGCTCGTCCACCGCCGCTTGGTTCGCGATTGCGCCGTTAATCAATTCCTCAGCGAATCCGCGCGCGCCGGTCTGCGCGTCCGGTTGCGTGGGCCAAAACTCTGCGAACGCTTCACGCAAATCGCCGCCGCCGCTGACGTCGTACTGGTAAAGAAATTGTACTGCGAGTTCGCGGGCTTGTCGGCGGCGTCCGCCAGTTTTTACAGGTTCGTCCATGTGCGGGCCATTTCGATTGCGGTACGGGCGGCTTCCCGGCCGCGGTTGTAAGTTTTGCCAAGGCAGCGCACGCGCGCTTGCCGGAGCGTGTTGGCGGTAACGATGCCGAAGACCGTCGGCACGCCGGTGGTGATAGCGATTGTGGTTAACCCGTTGGCCACTGCGCCAGCAATGTGCTCGGCGTGACTGGTCTCGCCTTGCAAAAGCACGCCGAGACCGATGACGCAATCATACCGGCCAGATTTCGCCAGCTTGGCCACGGCGACTGTGACTTCAAAACTACCGGGCACGCGAATGACTTGCGAGCGTCGCAAATCCGCGCCGGCAGCTTCAAGTGCGGCTAGACAAGCGTTAACAAGCGAATCGGCCAATTCCGTATTGTACCGCGCCGCCGCGATGCCGAACCGTAAGCCGGTCGCCGTGGGTTCAGTTTTAGATTTTTGAGCACGCAACATGGTTAGAGTTTGTGTCCCATTTTGAGCTTCTTGGTTTCAAGATATTTCCGGTTGTGTGCCGTCGGCTCAATCCGGATCGGCACCTGCTCGACAATCTGCAGACCAAACCCGGCGAGGCTGATGACTTTTTTCGGGTTGTTGGTCAAAATTCGAATCGTGCGCAGCCCCAAGTCGGACAGAATCTGTGCGCCGACCCCGTAGTCGCGCAAGTCGGCTTTGAAGCCGAGGTGCTCGTTGGCTTCGACGGTGTCGAGGCCTTGTTTCTCCTGCAACCGGTACGCGTGAATTTTGTCGGCCAAGCCGATACCGCGTCCTTCTTGGCCGCGCAGATAAACGATTGCGCCGCATTTTTCCTGCGCTACCATTTTCATCGCTTGCTCCAGTTGCGCGCCGCAATCGCAGCGTTGCGAATGGAAAATATCGCCGGTCAGACATTCGCTGTGCATCCGCACCAGCACGTTGGCCTTGCCGCGCACATCGCCGTAGGTCAGCGCGATGTGGTGCTCGCCGTCCGGCAGCGACCGGTAAAGGTGTAGCGTAAAATCTCCGAACTGCGTCGGCATGGAAACTTCCTGCTCTTTCGCCACCAACTTCTCGCGGTGACGCCGGTATTCGATCAGGTCACGAATCGTGCAGAGCTTCAGACCGTGCGCCTGCTTAAATTCTTGTAACTCCGGCAGCCGCGCCATCGTGCCGTCTTCATTGGTAATTTCGCCAATGATGCCGGCCGGCGCGCAACCAGCCAAGCGCGCCAAATCCACCGCCGCCTCGGTATGCCCGGCGCGTTTCAATACGCCGCCTTCTCGGTAGCGCAACGGAAAAATATGCCCCGGCCGAACGAGATCGATCGGTTTAGCTTGGGGATTCACGAGCATCTGCACCGTCGTCGCTCGGTCGGCCGCGGAGATGCCGGTTGTTACGCCGCGTGCCGCGTCCACAGAAACCGTGAACGCCGTCCGGTGGCTCTCCCGGTTTTGCTCGACCATCAACGGAAGTTGCAGCACATCGAGCCGCTCGCCGGTCATCGGCACGCAAATCACGCCGCTGGAGTGCCGGATCATGAAGCCCAGCGCCGTCGGCGTGGCTTTTTCAGCCGCCATGATCAAGTCGCCTTCGTTCTCCCGGTCTTCGTCGTCCGTGACGATGACCATCCGCCCCTGCCGGAGTTCGGCAAGGCAGGTTTCGACGGAATCAAAAATGTTTTCGAGTTTATCCATCTCGCAAAAGCCAACCTAACAACATTTCCGGCGAATGGCAACCGTTCCGCCGGTCAGCTATTCTGTAGCTGTTGGAATAAATTTCTGCGCGGCTAGCCATTGCAAGGATTTGGATTGCCACGCATCCCACGAGGGGCCTTTATAGCCATTCAGTCCGTGGCCGCCGGAAGGCAGTTCGAGATATTCGCCAGCCACGTTGTGAGCGCGAAGCGCATCGTAAAACAGCTGGCTATTATCGGGAACGACCATTCGGTCGTCCTTGGCGTGGGCGAGAAATGTCGGTGGTGTTTGCGGAGTCACATGTTTTTCATTGGAGAATAAATCGACGAGCGCCGGAGTCGGCGCCGGGCCGAGTAAATTGGTTTTGGAACCGGCGTGCGTCTTTTCGCCCATTGTGATTACCGGATAGACGAGGATGGCGAAATCCGGCCGGCAACTGAGTTTCTGAATGGGATCGGCCGCACCGGGATTGCCGGTATCGAAATGCGTGGCCGCTGTGGCGGCGAGATGGCCGCCGGCGGAAAAGCCGATGATGCCGATGCGCTGCGGATTGAGGCGCCACTCTCTGGCATTGAAACGGACGAAACGGATCGCCTGCTGGGCATCGAAAAGCGGCACGAAAGGTCTACCCTTTGGCAGCCGATAAGTGAGCACCACTCCGGTGATTCCGTACTGGTTAAGCCAGCGCGCAATGCCGGCTCCTTCCGGCCCGAGCATCAGGCCGCTGTAGCCGCCACCCGGGCAGATAATCACTGCCGCGCCGTTCGGTTTGGCTGGGTGATGCACTGTGATCGTCACGGTGGCCGTTTCGGTTTTGCCTTCGCCAACCGGCGCTTCACCTGACCAGACGGTAAAGGTTTCCATTTTAGACATTTCCGCAGCAGCTAGCGCGCCGGGCTGTTGAACCAGCAAACCGACGCCGGCCAACGCAGGAAGAGAACACAGGATATTTAGCAACGCGATTTTTCCGCTCATAACGATCTCCATTTAGGTTTACGACTTGCCGGTTCAAATACTCTGATTCCGCCGGCTTGTAAATGGTCCGTGAAAAGCACGGCGCAATCAGTATGGGACTTTTGAAGTTGTTGAGCGAACTAACTGTAAGGTTTTCGCTCTATTTCTTCCGCTTTGGCGCGCCGTGGATGCACTCGCCGTGAACCGCGTGCGCGGCTTCCATCCAGCTCTCGCTGAACGTCGGGTGCGCGTGAATCGTGCGACCCAACTCGGCCACGGTTGACTCTGACCGGATGACAGCCGTTGCTTCAGCGATCAACTCCGTCGCGTGTGCGCCCACCGCCGCCGCACCGAGCAGTTGATCAGTACCGGCATCAACAATCCATTTCACAAAACCGACAGTCTCACCGGATGCCAAACCTTTGCCGAGCCCGGCAAAACGGAACTTGCCGGTCTTGATGGTGCGATTCTGCTTCTTCGCGTCGTCCTCGCTGAGGCCGACCGTGCCGACTTCTGGCGCGGTGAAGATGACATTCGGTACCAGCGTGTCGTGCGTATGCGGCTTCGTGTTGACGGCGTTCTCCGCCGCCGCGACGCCTTGCGCCGTGGCGTAGTGGGCGAGTTGAATCTTGCCGGTTACGTCGCCGATGGCGAAGATGTTGGCGACCTTCGTCCGGCAATAATCGTCGGTCTCGATGAACCCGCGTTCGCTGGTTTTCAACCCGGCATTCTCAAGTTTTAAGCCGTCCGTGACCGGCTTGCGGCCGACAGCGCTGAGTAACAGGTCGGCGGTCAGAACTTCGTCGCCGAAGTTTCCGCGAACGGCTTTGGAGTCGGCGGTGATTTTCTCCAGCGCCTGGCCGGTCAGGACGCGGATGCCGAGTTCCTTTTCCATATTAGCCCGGACTTCCCGGCGCACGTCGGGGTCGAGCAACAACAGAATGTCTTCCAGCAGCTCGACGATGGTCACTTTCACGCCGAGCATCGCCGCCATGCAGGCCAGTTCGCAACCGATGAATCCGCCGCCGAGCACGATCAGGCTCGCCGGTAGCTTGTCGATTTCGAGAAACCTGCGGCTCTCGACGACGCGTTCGTGTTTCGGCAGGAATCCCGGCATCGCCGAGGTCGAGCCGGTGGCGATAATGATTTTCTTCGCCCCGATGCGCGTGCCGGCCACTTCGACGGTGTTGCGGTCAACAAACGACGCGGTGCCGGTAAAGGTTTTCACGCCGTTGCCGGTCAGCAACGAGCCAATGCCGCCGCGTAACTGGCCGACGACTTTGTTCTTGTGGCCGATCATCGCGGCGTAATCCACCGTAGCGCCCGTGACGTTGATGCCGAATTTCCCGGCGTGTTTGATCTTGGAGAACGTATCGGCGGCGGCGATGAGCGCCTTGGTCGGGATGCAGCCCCAGTTCAAGCAGGTGCCGCCGAGTTGTTCCTTCTCGATGATGGCGACTGACGCGCTGAGTTGAGCTGCGCGAATTGCCGCCGGGTAACCGCCCGGGCCGGCGCCGATAACGATGATGTCGAATTGTTCCATGATTGGCTCCATTAGTTCTTTGGGTTTAACGAACGTAAAATCGGGTAAAGTTGCCGGTAGCGGGCGAACTGCTCGTCGTACCAGCGGGCGGCGGCTGGTCGCGGCGTGAGCGTGGTGTGCGGCTGGATCCATTGCCGGGCCAGTTCGCGGGCCGGCTGCCCGGTCACTGCGGCGCAAGCGAGCAAGGCCACGCCGAGACAACCGGCTTCGGTCACATTCAAAGTGGTGATCGGCCGGCCCAGCACGTCGGCTTTCAACTGCGTCCAGAAAACTGATTTTGCGCCGCCGCCGATCGCCCGGAGTTCGCGGATCGCGCAACCTGATTCCTGGAGAATTTCCATATTCAGCCGCATCTCCAGCGCCACGCCTTCGAGCAGGCCGCGCAGAATCTCGCCGCGGGTCGTATTGAGTCGCAATCCGAGAATCGCGCCCGCCGTGTGCAAATCAAAATAGGGCGTGCCCGATGGCGTCCAGTACGGCAACACCAATAGCCGGGTTGGTTCCGGCGCGGCGGTCTTCAGAATTTCGCCGTAGTCCTGACCGGGCGCAAATTGATCCCGGTACCATTTCAAAATGTTGCCACCGGTCAGGCTGTACGCGACGGTAGTGTATAAGCCGGGCGCGGCATGGTCGTAAGTGCAAAGGTTGTGGCGCCGCAAGGCCGGCGTGAACACCGGTCGGTCAAATGCCGGCGTGATGCACTCAACTGAGCCGGTCGCATACATCGCCGTACCCGGCTCGGTCGCACCGGCGCCCAATGCGCCACATGGTTGATCGTGGCCGCCGGTCACAACCACGGCGTCCTTGGCCAGACCGAGTTCGGCCGTGATGGTGCCGGCAATTGTTCCCGCCGGTAACGGGCGCGCCAATTTTTCCGGTGCCAATCCAAGCCGGTCGAGAATCTCGCCACTCCATTCGTGCCGGCGCACGTCAAACAACATTGTTCGGCCGGCCAGCGGCCAGCCCATGGCCGGCGCGACACCCAAGCGGTGTTGTAGTAAATCTTCAAAACACAAAAACATCACCGCATTGCGCCACACATCGGGCCGGTGTTCTTTTAACCAGAGCAGTTTGAACAACGTAAACATCGGTGACGCGGTGTGGCCGGTAATCTGATAGAGCCGCTCTTCACCAAACTCCAGCGGCCAGTTTTTCGCGTAAGCCTCCGCCCGCACGTCCGAGGAAACCATCGCGCGGCACAGCGGCTTGCCGGTAGCGTCGATGGCGGTGAACGCTTCGCCTTGGCTGGAAATCCCGATGGCCTTGACCGTACCGCGCCCGGCTTGTTGTGCGGCTTCGGCGATTACCGCCAAGCATTTGTCCAGCACCTCAGTCGAATCCAGTTCCGCTCCGCCGTCGCCGGTAAAGTGAAGCGCGTACTCGCGCTGGGCGTTGGCGAGTTGCCGGCCGGTGGCATCGAACACGACTGCTTTGCAGCCGCTGGTACCGATATCGATGCCGAGGAAATTCATCCCGATTTTACCACGCCAGCATGTCGTACTTGAGATACCGGGTGAACGCTTCGCGCACGGCGCGGGCCACGTGACCAGGCGTCAAACTGACGTGGTGCCGGTAACCTTCGTAACCGATCTTCTGGAGTTTGGCCTGCAAGTCCGGGATCTGCGCGACACCGGCACAGCCGAAAAAGTCCGGAGCAATTTTGTCCGCCGTGATCGCGCCTTCGCCGAGGTAGAATGTGAGTTTGCCGTTCTCGGTCTTGGCGCTGGCAAATGTCATTGGCGTTGCCGCGATGCGGCCGACGTTCGGCCCCCAGCCGCAGCCGGCGCCGAGCGCCTTGGCGAACATCGGGTGGTCGACAATTTCGCCCTTGCCGGTCATTAACGATTGCGGCACCGGTCCGCAATGGAACAAGATGCACTTGTCGGGATCTTCGCCGTAGTTGTTGTTCCAATCGAGGCAGGTGGCTGGCCGTTCAGACGCGAGCCGCAGGGCAAACATCGCGACGGCATTGCACACATCCACCTCGCAGGCCGCTGGGATGAGGCGGTCATTAATTTCGCTGAGTAGCACGCACGGCGCGACTTTGAGTTCCATCTCCAACTCCAGCCAGCAGCGAATCGCGAGCGCGTCGAGTTGCAAATTCTCAATCAGGTCGTCGAAAACCACGCCGAGTTTAGCGAGCGTGAGCATTGAACCAGCCGGCGCCTAACAGCAATTGGTGTAGCCGCGCAGGTGGTCGCCTTTTTGCTTCACGCGTCGGTCATTATCCTTGAGTTTATTGACGGCGCTGATGACCGTGGACAAATCGAGCGTCTCGCAGGTGATGCCGTTGCGTTGCAATGTCAGCTCATCGAAGCGCACCGTCTTGAACGCTGTCGTGCGGGCGCCGATTGCGCCGACCGTGAACCGTTTCATGCCATTAACTACCCGGCACGTTTTAGCGAAATCGTGGACGTTCTGCGCAAACGCGTCGGCGTCAGGATGCACCGTGTGCGGCTGGAATGCCGTGAACGGCACGCCGTACTGGCAGAACACATCCATAATTGAAAATTTGCCGCAGAACGCATCGCGCCGGTGCTTAAAGCCCATCTTATCTAGCTCGTCCGGATAGGCGTGGACAAGAATCGGCACGCCGGCATCCTGTAATGCCGCCACCGCACCGGTCTCGTCGCCGAAATTCGGCAGACACAAAATCACGCCGTCAAACTTGCCGCGTTTTTCCGCCAACCACGCGGCGTACTTCACGCCATCGGCGACCGATTCCACTGCACCGAATGCTGTGGCGCTGACCGGCATCGTTAATGTCCCGTAGCCAAGCTGCTCCAAGCGGGCTTGCATTTGCTGGCGCGCGCCGGCGATTAGCGTTTCCGGGAAGAACCCGCGATTTCCAAAAAACAAAGCGAACGTTACTGGTTTCATATTTGTTCTCCAAGTTTGGCAGCGCTGCCGGCCAGTTCTAAATCCTCACGGATTGCCTTAACCGCTGCATCGTACGCTGCTTGCTGTGCTTTGACAACCGACTCCGCCATCAG
>JBAWWR010000121.1:0-7634 GCA_037146675.1 Verrucomicrobiota bacterium
CTTCGGTATTGTGTTGGCTTGTTTTGATAGTCACGGGTGTCCACGATTATGGTTACGCCCGTGCCCGATTCTGGAGTATTGCCAACGCGAGACGCCCGGTAGTATCGTAAGCACAACCGGAGGCTAAATCGTGGACATCACGTTCAACTGCGACAAATGCGGCCAGCACATTGCGATTGACGAAGCGGGGGCCGGTACTTTTGTCAACTGCCAGACATGCCAAGTACCGTTGAAGGTTCCGGATAAACCAACCTTAAAAACGCCAACCCCACCGCCGCCAGTTAGCGACACGAAGAAATGCCATTTCTGTGCCGAAGTAATCAAAATTGAAGCCATCGTTTGCAGGTTCTGCGGGCGAGACTTGGCCGAGAAATCATTCGGTGATTTGTTTGACGAGTCACCAGCGCAGTTGGTTCAATCACCGGTAAAAAGTGCTTTCAAGTTACCGGCGATTATCATTCTTGGTCTCTGCTTGATTGTTTTTCTTTATTCAGTCTCGGATAAGGGAAAAGCCTCATCAAATTTTCAAAATCAGCCAACGCATCCTGAGCAGTTGATGCTTTTCACAACCCTTAGAAGGGTTGATAACGGGGTTGTTGCCATTGCCCAGTTTGATGGGATGAAAATTGACCCAGATGCTCCCGTTAAAGCCAACGGTGTCCTCATAAGGGGAGTTCCTGTTGGTAAGGACTCTGGCAAAATTTGGGTCGTATTTGAAGGTAACATTGATAATCACAACGGGGGGACTGTTCCTCGATATAAATACATCAGGAATGCCGAATGAAACGCGCACCAATTAGCCGAGTTAAATGGTAATCCATTGTTGCTGGATCTTGTTAAAGCAAGAAATAGTGAGATTCCGGCGAATAAGTTTACCAAAAAAGTAAAAGCAGCTATTAAGTTCAGTCCTAAAATTAGCCGTCGCGGGTATGTCGCTGATTTTTGCATATGACTTTGCTCTATGGTGGTCGCTGAATCTGGCTTACGGTTTTGGTAGTAATCGTGTGATTTGATTTTCTGTTCCGACACGGATTCCTTTTTCTGTGTAAGTGGTATTTAGATTTTTGTCATACCAGCCCTTACAAATTCCGTGATTATCGTAAATTCTAATTTTGTTTGATACCGTAGGCTACAGTTGCTTGCGAATCCCAATGGTCGTGGCTGCCGGTCCACATAACCCTCATCAGGTAGTGCCGGAACTGAGACGATATAGCTGATGGGGTAGGATTGTGAATCGAAATAGTTGTTTCAGGTGGTTTGTGACGAAAGTGTAAGACGATATGGAGTGAGCGCAGTAAATAAATCGTAGTAACAATCGTAGATGACATATGCCAGCCTTACGTCAGACCGGCTGAGTCTGATGATGCGGTGGTAGTTTGGATGCGACCAGCACACCGACACCAGCGATTGCGACCCCACCAAGAAAGGCGTATCTAAAACCGCTATATTTCCACAAGAACGCACCCACCAGCGGCACCAGGACGGCCGCCACATGATTCATCGCCACTCCCATGCTCAGCGTCTGTGTGTGCTCGGAGACTGGGACGATCTTGCGGACATACGTTGTCAAGGCCATGCCAGCGAGAACAACACGTTATCGACGATGAACAACCCCCACAGCACCAGACGGCTTGGTATGAATGCATACCCAATAAAAAAAACACCATACAGCCCGAATAAAACATCAGCACTTGGCGTTCGCCAATCCGATCAATGAGCCGGCCGATTGTCGGAGATGCCAGCCAATTGATCACCTGCACCACGGCCATTAGCAGGAGCATATCCTTTAGAGGGTGTCATATTTCTTTACCAAGAGGAATCCTGCGAAGGTTAGAAATATCTGTTTGCGTGAGCCTTCAAGGAAACACAACATATAGTATAGGTTGTATTTCTTGCGGAAGACAAACCGAGGACCCGGCGTCTTGATATCACGGGGTATGGCTAGGCACGCGAGGCTCCGACGAGAGCAACAAGCCCAGCCATGATGTAGACCGGACGAATGGGCACATGAACCACGCACATTACCCAGCACACCACCAAGGCGGTACCGCTGGCAACAGCGCCAACTGCTTGGAGCTGTCCGAGACGGTAACCGGTGCGGCCGGGTTCAGCGAGGGAGAGCATCATCGAGTTGGGTAATGGCATCCAGACGTGCAACCCTTGCGACCAAACCACGCTTAGCATGACCACCCAGAAGTACTGATACACACAGAAGTAGCATCCAAGTCCGACGGCAAATACCGCAATGGAAATGAAGGCGATGGTTCGTTCAACCATGCCAGCCAGTATGGCAAAGATCAGCAGAGCGCTAATCCCGCATGTTTCACGGATGGCCTCGACCATGCCTTTCTGAAAGCCGTCGATTCTAAGTCCTCCAAGTGACGGAGAGTCGGCTAGGAAGTTGTCGTTTAGACCAATCTGCGCCGTGATGGCAAAACTGACCGCCGCCACTGCGATGGACACAAAGAATATGCCTTGGCGGCGTTTGGCGTCCATGTGTGATGGAGCAGAATCAATGTGTCGAGTTTCCTCTGCAAACATATGCCGCAAAAGGCTAGAGGAGGCAGCAGAGGATGACAAGTATGGATTTAATTCTGGCGCAGGTCACAAGAGGCCCAAGCGGCATTCACCGCAAACATTTGGTGAACAACCAGAACTAATATGCGATTAAGACGATATCACAACGAGCAGTCGACGCTTGTATTCGCGGCATGATTTACCGGAATTAAAGAAACTCAACCGGCAACAAATATTGCAGATGCTCGGTTTATTTGATGGATAATAGCTACTACACGCGCACCAATACGATAGCTCCGAATTGGCACAAAAATCATAATCTGCGCAACATCAAGTCGTGTATGGTGTTAAATCACAAGATGCGCAGGCTTATTTTATGGGTGTGTGTGATTATTATAGTAACTGTAGCGACATGGGGTGGTTATGTCGCCTACCGGGCGCACCTGAATCTGGTGACATTGGACGTACGGGCTGTCGATGTGCGGCGTGTCGTGCGCAGTATTGAATGGCAAACGTGGAAGAAAATCATCGTCCACCGGGATGTGTCAGGCAAGGTCACATTGAACGTCCAGGCGATGCCACTCGAACAAGTGTTGCGGATTATCAGCGAGCAAATCTCCTCGCGTTGGATGGCCGTGTATCCAGTGTATTCGTCGCGCCAATCTTTGGTCGCATTGGAGAGCTTGGTGGCCGGGAATGTGAGTCCAGAGACGAATAGTTGGCCAGCCTATCAGGCGCGTCCGTTTTTTGGCGGCGGAATATTTGCCACCAATGCTCGCGCGCAAAATAATTTAGTTTCCATTACGGTCGATGGCGAAGGTGTTGAGATTGCCGCACTAGCTTTGGCGCGTTTCGCGCAGGCACAAGTTGTGCCGGAAGCGGGCACCACCGGCACTGTGTATCTAAACCTTGCGGGTGCGACGATGCCACAAGCTGTGGCGCAACTAGCAACACAAGTGAACCGGCGTTGGACGCGCTTTTACACGCTCGAACCGGGATTTCGGTCCAATCCAGTGCGGCGTGATTCAGCCGACGCAGAGCAACTCGATGGAGCCGCGACGACTAATCAAGCACGTGGTGAATGGGCTTGGCGTGAGCAATCGCCAGAACAAAAGCAACAGCTTGAAAAACAGTTTGAAGCACAATTGGCGACAATGACTCCTGAAGAAAAACAACGGGCTTTGGAGCGCCGAGCGCGGTGGCAGGAGATGCGCGATCTAACACCCGAGCAACGGCGTGAGAGAATGGCACAACTGGCAACGGACCCGGCGTTTCAACAACGCATGCAACAACGGATGTTGCAGCGACTGCAGGACTCAACTCCCGAGCAACGCGCCGAACGGGATCAACGCATCGCCAAACGCCGTGTAGCGCAAGCCGCAACAGGCGGGCGATGAGCCGGTCACCTATTAATAGGCGAACCGTCCGAGGTTTCACTTTAATTGAGTTGCTGGTTGTCGTGGTAATCATCAGCGTGTTAGCGGGCTTGTTGCTACCAGCGTTTGGTCGAGCCAAGGCCAAAACTAGAGACACTTATTGCTTAAACAACTTACGCCAAATCGGCATTGCCGTGACAGCGTACGCGGACGATAACGGATCGCGCTTACCTATAGCTGAAGCGATGCCAACTATGCCGGCTGATTCTGCACATCTGTTGCCACGGATTTGCGATGTGCTTAGTACGAAGCTGGGAAACAATACCGGCGTGTTTAAGTGTCCTAATGATCAAGCTAACTGGTTCAGCAAGGAGGGCTCCAGTTACGAATGGAATTATGTGTTGAACGGCGCGCGCATTGATGGGCCGAGTATTTGGGTGTTCACATTGCTTCCTGAAAATGCGCCGTTGATGTATGACTACGAAAATGTTCATCTTGGGAATGGGACCAACTCCACTAAGAACGTGATTTTTGCCGATGGCCATATCGCACCGCTAGCGTTATGACGTTGGCTGGGACCGCCGTTTAGAAACGGGATGAAATCGCTATCGCTGACCGGGGGACTCACGAACAGCCGAACAAGCTCCACCCGCAACCGATTAGCCCTTCCGTGGTGGCCCCAGAATGTTATCCAATCGAGCTGCAGGGATAAGCCCGACGCATGGTTTCTCCATCCGGGCCGACTAGGTTTGACAAAGCAGCAATAAACGCCGTTTTCATTGGCTTTCGTCTTAAAATACCCCTCATTGGGAGCGTCTAGATCGAAGACCGATTGAGCATTTCGTTGAGACCTGCCGCTGGTTGCGTTATACCAAGCACGATGGTTACCACCTTGATTGTCGATAATCGGCAGGGTTTTGGCGGATGATTGGCAGCCCCAACATTCGCGCCCTGCTGCGCAATCGTTCCTTCAGCCGCTATATCACCGGTGAGGCGGTCTCGATGACGGGTACCTGGATGCAGGTAATGGCGCAGGGGTGGGTCATGGCGACATTGACCGACAAGGCTGTGATGTTGGGGATGGTCAATTTTGCAATGGGGATCCCAATGATCGCACTGTCGATGGTTGGCGGTACATTCGCCGACCGGTACAGCAAGCGGAACATTCTTCTACTGACACAAGTTGCGCAAATTCTGTGTGCTGTTACTCTTGGATCACAGGTCGCCAACGGCCACATCCAGATTTGGCAAATTATCACGATTGCGTTCATCCTCGGAATCTCCGCCTCGTTTGAAATGCCATCGGCTTCCGCGCTGGTACCGGAATTGGTTGGCAAAGATCTAATTGCGACTGCAATTGGAGTTGATCGAGCGATTTTTCACGGTACCCGTCTGATTGGACCGGCTCTCGGCGGATACGTGATGGCCAAGTGGGGAATCGCCTCGGCTTTCTACATCAACGCTTTTTCCTTCGTGGCGCTGATTGTGGCATTATTTACGATCCGACCACACACCGCAACAACCACCGATGATGAACGGAAAGAACGCGGCGGCATCAAGGCGGGATTCGCGTATGTGCGCTCCGACAAACCGACGCTCGCGATGATTGCGCTATTGGCGGCGACCGTTATTTTTGTGTTCCCGTGTTTTAGTGTGCTGATGCCGTTGTACGCTAAAAATGTACTGGGGCTCGGGCCGGATAAGTTGGGACTGCTGATGGGCATTTCGGCGATTGGCAGTCTCACCGGTTCAGTTGGCCTGCTGAGCATTCCGCGACACCGACGGCGCGCGGTGCTACTGGTCGCAGTTGTGGGTGTTGCATTAGGGTTGACGAGTCTAGCAACGGCCCATCAGTTCGCGGTTGCTGCTAGCTCGCTGGTGATTCTGACGCTGGGCGTCTCTACACTGGGCGGATTAACTCACACTATCGTCCAAGAACGGGCACCAGGCCCGATGCGCGGGCGGGTTTCCGCAATTGTCGGCTTGAGTTTCTTTGGACTGATGCCGTTTGCCGGTTTGGGCGTTACCAGTGTGGCTGACAGCATTGGTATTCGTCCGGTACTACTACTGGCCGGTGGCAGTTATCTTTGCGTGGCGGTTTCGGTTTTGCTCGTGGTCGGACACCACATACAAGAGCAACCAATACCGTCTGCAACGAGTGAAAGTTGACTTTTGTAGTTACCTGACGATAACCTCCAAACAAAGCGGCTCAGCACCAGAGGAGAAAATATGTCCGAAACACAAGCATTCGATCTACGCGACACCACTGCTAATCCAGCCCCGTTAGGGCTCCTGGGTTTTGGCATGACGACGGTGTTACTCAACCTCCACAATGCTGGCTACTATGAGTTAAACAGCATGATCCTCGCCATGGGTCTTGCTTATGGCGGCGCCGCCCAAGTCATTGCGGGCATCATGGAATGGAAAAAGAACAACACCTTTGGCACCACCGCATTCATTTCCTATGGATTCTTCTGGTTATCGCTGGTGGCACTGGTCGTGTTACCGAAGATCGCTCCAGGTATCAACGCCACCAATAGTACTGGTCTGGCAGCTTATCTGGCGATCTGGGGTGTATTTACAGCTGTCATGTTTCTTGGGACTCTGCGGCTGAATCGCGCCTTGCAGGTTGTGTTTGGTTCGCTGACAATCCTGTTTTTCCTTCTGGCTTGGGGAAACTTCAGTGCCAATGTTGGTCTCATTCACTTTGCTGGCTACGAAGGCATTCTGTGTGGGCTCTCAGCGATCTACACAGGCTTAGCCCAAGTGTTGAATGAGGTATACGGCAAGACCGCACTTCCGCTTGGGTCGATGAAGAAGTAAACCGTGGTTCCACCGTTGGGCGTGTTGTGAAGTTCGAATGCGTTCTTTCCTAGGTACCGCAAGGCATCGAGGCGGGCAGGCAAGGGATACTCGGCTGATGGCTAGAAAAATAGAACTACAGCTCCCTCGCATCGTCCACTGCTGAGGTCAGCGCCAGCGGCACGCAAGAGTGGCTGAACGCCATCGGATTTAATCCTAGTCAAAAATAGGCTGCTAGTCCGATTGTTTTGTTCGCGCCGGCGAGCATAGTGTTCCGCATGACACGAAGGCCGACATCGGATCAACGACCGAAGTGCGTTAAGTAACCAGCAACAGGAGAATCCATTATGATTAAGCAATATCTGTCTGTAACTGTAGCGGTATTGTTCGTCGCCAGCGGCATTATTGGCTGTGGTAAGTCCAACAATGTCAACACTGGCAAGCTGGAAAGCAGCTTCAATGCTGCCGAACCAGTCAGCAGGAGCAAGGTGGATACCGCCGTGGATGCCATCAAAGCGGGCAACTATTCGGATGCCGTAGCGAAACTCCAAGCAGTAGCATCACAAGCCAAGCTGACACCAGAGCAAAAACAAGCGGTACAGGATGTGATCGCTCAAGTCCAAAAACAGATGACAGCAGCTGCAGGACAAATGCAAAAGGACGCCACCAAATCAGTCGGCGATCTTCAGAAGTCATTTGGCAAGTAGCACGGTTGTTATCAAGTAAACCATCTGTAATTCAAATCAAAGGGGCGATCCTGGTAATGGGGTCGCCTCTGTTGTTTCGGTGTCCTGTTGGCTAAGAGAACTCAGTGCACAAAAAGATAGCCGATGAATTGTCTCTCATTTTGCTACTTCCCCAAGCTTTCTCGGGGCTTCTTCCGCCCTAGCAGCCTGTCGAAATATCCCGTTTATGCGACTTGTTTCTCACGCGGCAATC
>JBAWWR010000122.1:0-7614 GCA_037146675.1 Verrucomicrobiota bacterium
CTTGTTGACGGTTCGGAATTTGGTACACTCCCGCCATGCACCCGGTCACTATCCATCCCCGGCACCCGCTGGTGAGTCTGGGCGGTAACTTTGGCGCTGCGGAATGAGAGGCAAGTGAAAACAGTTTGGATGCGGACAGCTTACTTTTTAATCGGCGTGGTTCTTACTACGATTTGTTTGGGGCTTGCGGTGGGGCTTTTTATGGTGCAGCGATTCCACTCCACCCCTGCTATTTACGGGACTTGCGGGTTCCTTTGCTTTCTAGCTATCCTGACAGCCTCAGCTTTTCGTGCAGCATTCCGCAATCCGCCATGGTGGTTCATTTCTCCTGAGAAGATTCGCCAAGCCACCCTACATGCCTATGGAAGATGGATTGTTGTTCTCCTTTGGCAGCAAATGAAGATTGCAAGGAAACAATTGAAGCTTACGGAGAAGAAGATAAAGCTTGCAGAAAAAAACGTTAAAGTTGCTGAAAAGATTTTGAGGATAACGACGCAGGGCGCTGAGTTGGAAGCCGCAGCCCCGGCGAGTGGCTCCAGCAACCCCAACCCTCGTAACGACTGAGACCCTTCGACTTCGCTCAGGGTGACCACGCTTGGAGCGTGGCGAGCATCCTTCTTATTTGTCATGTTGAGCCTGTCGAAACATCTCTCCAACTCTGAGACAAGCTCAGGGTGGCAAACCGTGGGGCAGCGCGGCTTAGCCTACCTGGCGTGGAGGGCGTGGGCTTCGACTTTGGCCAGTTGCGTTTGGTATTTTGTGATTTGGCCTTCCCAGATGCTGCGCATGTTCGCAGAGGTCGAGACCTTGAGGTAGCGCTTCACTTTGGTGATGCGGGTCCGGAGATTGCAGATGGAGGCGTTGCGTTTCGGTGCGGGTTTATAGACGGGCTCGATAGCCTTAATTTCGTTCAAGGACTAACCATAGCCTAAGTTGCGACTTAAAGCGACACAATCCGGTTCTGGAATGGGAGATTAACTTGTAATCACTGTCCGCGCGGCTAAAATAGCGGCCAACGAATGGGAAATGTCAGCTAACCTAAAAAGAAGATCAGGAGATCGCGATGCGTAAAATACTATTGATGACGGTGTGTGCCATGTGGGTGACCAATGGAGCGCTGTTGGCGCAGGATGCCAAGGCCAGCAAGGATCAGAAAGTTGAGTCGATCCGGAAGCTGCGCTCGCAAGTGTTAAGCAAGCTGCCGGCGTTGGCGGACACTTGCGACACCGATCACAATGGCATGAGCGCAGCTTTGGGTTCCTTACAGAAACAGTATCAAGATGGCATTGGTGCCATGAACAAACGAATTGAGGCTGAGAACGCCAAGACTGCTGACACACGGGATCAGGTTGCGCTGGATCAGGCAACCGCCAAAGCGGCCCGAATCTAGGCGCTTTGGACCGACATCGCTGCCAAATTTCTCCCGGCATTCAACCAGAAGTGGGGCGTCCTGAATGGATCTCGCCAAAATTTGGTCCCTCTAATTGTTGATCTGGCCGCCCAAGATCAAGTTTGGCTGCGCGCCGACTGTGACTCCGCGATATTGGTGGCGGTATTTACAGAGCTGAACAATCGGGTGGATGAACTCAAAGAGCAGGCGACCATGAACGTCGCGGAGTACATCAAACGGTGCAATGACGACGAGCGCACTAGTAGCGAATGATCGAATCATCAAAGTACAGGCTGCTTTTGCTCGGGATGCCAATCCGTGGGGTAGGGCGGTTTTATTATTCCAAAAGTAATTGTTGCTATTTGGTGGAAGCAGGGTATGGTGTGGTCGCTCGCAGATAGTAGCAGTTGCAGTGAGATTGGTAGATTGCCATCCGATTTTTTTCTCGGTGATGATCCGAAACTCGATTGTTCGAGAACAGTCACTGAGACCTCCTAACCGCAGCAGAAAGAGTAAACATAATGGCTACCAGGCTATTCGTAGGAAATCTGTCGTTCAACACCACTGAAGGCGACTTGCTCGACTTGTTCAAACAAGCCGGCAACGTTACCACTTGCAACCTGATCGTGGACAAGTTCACCAACAAGTCCCGTGGGTTCGCGTTTGTGGAAATGAGCTCGCAGGAAGAAGCCACCAAGGCAATCGGCGAAATGAACGGCAAAGAGCTCGACGGTCGTGCTCTCACCGTGAATGAAGCCAAACCCCGTGAAGATCGTCCCCGTGGCGACTTCGGCGGCGGTGGTGGCGGCGGCGGACGCCGTGACGACAATCGTTCACGCCGGTACTAATTAAAATTAGTTCGGTATAAATCAGAGAAGGGCATCCTGTAATGGGATGCCCTTTTTCTTTGTTTGTGCCAGTGGCGGCGCGTCAGAACAGAGCGCCGTGGGCGGAGATTGGAACGATGCCTTCCACGCGGTTGCCGCGGACGAGCGCATATTGCTCGTGGAGCGGAATGGTGGTGCAGCCGTGACTTGGAATTAGTTCAATCTTGTCGCCGACTTTTAGTTTAGTCGCGGCACCGGTAAGGCTCAATCGTCCGTGTTCTTCGTCGAGCTTGGTCACCGTCGCACCATCTAGCAGGAGCGCAGGCTGACCGTGATCGGTAGAAATCGCTTTTTCGCCGGTATCAATGACAGCACGACCGGGTTCAGGTCGGCTGATTACTGTAGCCAAAACTGTTACGGCCTGACGGAAGTCCTGGCCGTATTCACGATTAAATGTGTCCATTGTCACGTATGAGCCAACTTGCAGGTCGGTGATGCCGGGATAAACGCCGCCGAGCGCGAAAGTGTTCGAGCCGCCGGCGGTGACAATCTCCACTGGAAAGCCGGCACGGACAACGAGGTCTTTGGTTTCGACAAGCTGCCGGTAGGCGTTGGCACAGCGGTTGGCTTTTTCAGAGGCATCTTTCAGGAAGCAGCCGCCTTCGTAGCCCATTAGGCCGCGGAAGCGAAGCCCCGGTAACCCGGTAACGATGCGGACGAGTTCTACGGCCGGCAGGCCCGGTTTCACGCCACAGCGAGCGAGGCCGGTATCAATTTCGATTAAGACCGAGATCACGACGCCGGCACGTTGGGCGGCGGTGGAGATTTCGCGGGCGTTGCCGGCGTCATCCACGCAAATGATCAGGTTGCCAAGTCGACAGACTTCCATGAGCCGCTCGATCTTACGCGTGCCGACGATTTCGTTAGCGACGAGGATGTCGCAGATTCCATTATGAAAGAAAGCTTCGGCCTCCGAGAGTTTAGCGCAGGTAATGCCGATGGCGCCGGCGGCAATCTGCTTCTGGGCGATGAGCGGGAGTTTGTGCGTCTTGACGTGCGGACGGAGTTTGCACGACTTGCCGCGGAACCAGTCGGCCATCTTGGCGATGTTGGCATCAACGGCATCCATGTCGAGGAGTAGGGCAGGGGTGTCCAGTTCCGCTTTGGTTTGTCCGGTCGTGGCTGTCGGACGTTTCCAGTCAGTGTTTGGCATCTATGTGAGTATAGCCCGGCTGATTTATTTTGCACCCGCAAACTGCCGGCGGTTCACAATCTCTTTGCTCCGTCGGCAGGTTCTTGGTAAAGGCTAGGCACTCGAGCGTGATAATCAAATGAAAAAGATTTTAGTAACCGGTGCGGTCGGTCAGATCGGGTCGGAGTTGACCATGGAACTGCGGACGCGCTATGGCGCGGAAAATGTCGTAGCCGCAGGACACGCGACGGCGCCCGGCAGGCTGTTGCGCGATTCAGGGCCATTCGAGACGTTGGATGTGACTGACAAGGCTGCTGTTGCTAAGGTGGTCGGCAAACACGCCATCAATGAGATTTATCATATGGCAGCGATTCTTTCGGCAGTCGGCGAGAAGAATCCGCAACGGTGTTGGCAGGTGAACATCGACGGGCTTAACAATGTTTTGGAGGTTGCCCGCGAGCGTGGCAATGTGCGGTTGTTTTGTCCGAGTTCAATTGCGGTGTTCGGGAGTGGCACACCGCGTGACCAGACGCCGCAGGAAACTGTCCTCGCTCCAGCGACGATGTATGGTGTCACTAAAGTTGCCGGCGAGTTGCTGTGCGATTACTACGCCAAGCGATTTAACATGGATGTGCGCGGGTTGCGTTATCCCGGCATCATCAGCAGCGAGACTTTGCCCGGCGGCGGCACAACGGATTATGCAGTGGAAATTTTCTATAAGGCCATTGCTGAAAAGCGGTACACGTGTTTCCTTGCGGCATCCACCACGCTGCCGATGTTGTATATGCCCGACGCGATTAAGGCGACAATTGACCTGATGCTGGCCGACTCGAAGAAACTCAAGCATCCCACGAACTACAATTTGGCGGCGATGAGCTTTTCAGCAGCGGAACTCGTGGCGGAAATTAAGCGGCACATCCCGGAGCTTGTAGTGGATTATCAGCCTGACTTCCGGCAAGCGATTGCTGATTCGTGGCCGCGCTCAATTGATGACAGCGTGGCCAGGCAAGAATGGGGTTGGCAACCCGCGTTCGATCTGCAAGCGATGACAGTTGACATGCTGGATAAGCTGCGCAACCGGCACCGTGCTTGCATGCTTACGCCGAATTGTTAGACTCCGCGTCTATGGGCATTAAGAAATTCAAACTGATAGTTTCTCGCTGGGCTAAGTGCGGTCGTTCGCTACATAGCTCAGATGGAGAAGTAACTTTTTATGGGCGCAGGCTCTAGGTTCTAGCGAGCGCAAACGAAATCACCAGTCAATCCTTGATCGCGAAACAATAGGAATTACCATAATGCAAATCGCACCAAGCGTTAGCTACAGTTTCACCATGCGGCTACACATCCACAACAAGTTCGGGATGTTCGCCAAAATCCTCGCCACCATCGCGCAACAGGAGGGTGACCCCGGCGCGGTGGACGTCGTCCGCGTCGAAGGTGATTTCAAGGTGCGTGATTTAACGGTCAACGCGCGCGATGATGCACATGCCAAAGCCATTATCGCCGCGATCCAAAAAATAAAAGGTGTGACGGTCAGCAATATCTCGGACCGTGTCTTCCTTATGCATCTGGGTGGCAAGATTTGTATCCAAAATAAAATCCCGCTGACCACCCGTGACGCACTATCCATGGCCTACACCCCGGGCGTGGCGCGCGTGTGCATGGCCATCGCCGAGGACAAAAGCAAAGCCAATACGCTCACCATCAAACATAACTCCGTCGCCGTTGTCAGTGATGGCTCGGCCGTCCTTGGTCTGGGTAACATCGGACCGGAAGCCGCCATGCCCGTGATGGAAGGCAAGGCGATGTTGTTCAAGGAATTTGGCAATATTGATGCCTATCCAATCTGCCTGCAAACGCAAAAGGTCGAAGAGATCGTGGCTGCCGTGAAATGGATTTCGACTGGCTTTGGCGGTATCAATCTGGAAGACATCAGCGCGCCGCGTTGCTTTGAGATTGAGCAGCAGTTGAAGCGAGAGCTCGATATCCCTGTTTTTCACGACGACCAGCACGGCACGGCGGTCGTCGTCCTCGCCGCCGCGTGGAATGCCTTGGCAATCACGAAAAAGAAACTTCGTGACATTAAAATTCTCATCGCTGGTGCCGGCGCAGCCGGCGTGGCGATTACCAAGATGCTACAAGCCGCTGGCGCACGCAACATTCTCTGTTGTGACCGGCAGGGAATCATCGGGAAACATCGCTTGCCGGATCTGGATGTGAGCAAGACGTGGCTCGCCCAACATACCAATCCGCGCCATCTCAGCGGCTCAATCGAAGACGCCGCCTGCGCGGCGCATCTATTTATTGGCGTCAGCGGTCCGGGTGTATTTCCCGCCAAGGCTATGAAGAAAATGGCCAAGAATCCGATTATCTTCGCCTTGGCAAATCCGACGCCAGAAATCACTCCGGAAGAAGCGCGGCCGTACGCGCGGATTATCGCGACGGGGCGCAGTGATTATCCAAACCAGATTAACAATGTCCTCGCCTTTCCGGGTATCTTTCGTGGCGCACTGGATGCGCGCGCACGCGACATCAATGAAGCGATGAAACTGGCCGCCGCCAAAGCCATTGCCGAGTGCATCAGTCCTGACGAACTCAGCGAGGAATACATTGTGCCCAGCGTGTTCAACAAACAAGTTGTCAGCCGTGTTGCCGGCGCCGTTGAAGCCGCGGCCTACGTCAGTGGCGTCGCCCAGCGCAAACGCAGTTAGATGGACGCCTGCCATGTTAGATATTGTCTGGCTCGGCCCAACGCTCGTTACCAACATTTGCTCGTCCTGTTTTAATTAGCCTATGCAACTGTATTTTTTCTTAGCCCCGGATACCAAGGTAATCAAAGTGCCAGTGATCAATCCCACAACCAAGCGAGTTGTGATTGCCTCCGGTGCAGACAAGTTGCCGACGCCGGCGTCAACGGGATTGACGGTTGCTGAGTTGTTGAACCGTGGTAGCAAGGTTGAGTTTCCGAAGACCGCCAACGCCATCCGCGTTACCATCGGTAGCAAGACGATCGTAATCCTCAAGGCCGATGCCGACACACTGAAAGGTGTTGGTGTTGCAACGATGGTTGAGTTTGGAACCGTCCGGAATGACGCCAAGGGGCATCCGATTCGCAAGGACTTTGCAGTCGTGGTTGCACCACCATTCCATGGCGGTGTATTGTTTGGTGAGGCGCAGCTCTTGGGTAAGTGACTAATACCAGTCGCCTGTGCGGCTGCGTGCTACTCCCGTTCCCATAGCGCTCCGCCCATGCTGTCCCATAGAGGTTTTAAGTCGTCGTCATCTCGTGCGGCTTGCAGAACTGTTTTCTTATCCAACGCTAGTGCCTGTTCAAGCCACTTTTGTGCCTCATTAAATTGGTGCAACTGCGCCGCATAGCAGGCCAGGTTGTAGGGAATCGTCCAGACCTTGGGAAACTGGTCTACCGCCGGGAGTAATTGCTGAAATGCCTCTTGAGTCTTTTGTAGTTCATGCAGGGCAAAAGAGCGATGAATCCAGCCGTCGACTCTCTCGGGGGCGAGTTGGATGACGGCGGCGGCAATCTCAACGCAGGTTGCCCACTTTTTTTCTTTCGCGGAAATATGCCAGCGCAACTCCAATACATCCGGGTGGCCTTGTTGCTGCGGCGTGATTTTCTCCAGTTCCGCATTGGCTTCAAGTGGGAGGCCAAGCTCGAGCCAGCCCTCGGCGGCTTCCAGATGGCGCTGATTGTTCAGATCAAACATCCAACGCCACCTTGCCTGTGGCAATCACACGAGTGCGATACCTCCAGAACTTCGGAATGGTGTTATGCATGCTGCTTTAGTTCATCTTTCACCGGCCCCGCCAATTGCGATTGTGCCGATTCGTTAGTTTCTTTCATACACCGAACTACGGCTGCATGCACCTTCCAATTCTGCCCCGAGTTCCGTGAGAAGATTGGGATCGTGCATGGTTGGGGGAATTGTTCAAGCGATGACATGGGCTGGCGCTGTCGTAATGAGACGGTAAGGGTCACGGCCCAGCATCGGCGATGGCGAAAGTTCTCCGTCCCGGATTCGAAGTTAGAAATGAAAGACATACAAACCTCTTGCGCGTAAGTGGGAGCTTTGCTGCGTTCACGTACCTTCGGTGATTTGGATCCGTAGCTCAATTGGCTAGAGCAGCTGACTCTTAGCAGCCTGTTGAAATATCCTTCCGAAACATTTGAATATTATCCGGGCTGG
>JBAWWR010000123.1:0-7318 GCA_037146675.1 Verrucomicrobiota bacterium
TTGATCCGCTGGAAAATGTCGTTGATCCACTTCTGCTCAAACTTTGCGTCCGGCACCACTTGAATCCGGAAAGCCGGGTTCCAATGCTTCGTGATGTCCTTGCGTTTGATGCCGCGCACGCGCTCGACCGCGCCAGTACAACGGAACGGCACAAACTTTGCCGGACTGAACTTAAACTTTTTCATAAATACATTCTCCTCCAACCCAAGTTTTCAATGGTTCCAAATTTTCGTCCCACAACACCAAATCTGCATCGGCGCCAACCGCCATTCGTCCCTTACCGGTCAGACCAGCCAGCCGCGCCGGATTCAACGTGCCCATCGCCCAGACCTGCTCCGCCGGCAAGTCGAGCCAGCGAAGCAGATTGCGAATGCCGGCGTTCATCGTCAACGCGCTGCCAGCGAGAAATCCTTGCGTCTCATGCCGGGCTGCGTCGCCGGCGGCCACACGCACCCGGTAACCCCACGGCGTCTCGTGAATCCCAGGCGTCAGCCCGGCACCAATGTTGGAATCGCTAATCAGCACAATGCCCGACCAACCTTTTGCCGCCAACGCCGCCTTGATCGCGACTGGATGGACGTGCACGCCATCGGCAATAAAATCCACACTCGCACGCCGGTCGGCCAGAATCGCTTCGACCGCACCGACAGGACGCACACCGGGCTCGGTCTCCACCGGCACCGGGAAGACATCATAAAAATGCGTCGCGTGCTGCGCCCCGGCCGCGATGGCGGCTTCGGTCTGATCAACGCTGGCACGCGTGTGCGTCATAAATACCGAAACCCCGGTTTCGCGGAGTCGTTGGATTACCGGCACGATATTCGGCGTTTCCGGACTGATCGACATTGCGCGCACGCGGTGCCGGCAGGCGGCAAGCAGTTCGGCCAACAAACCGAGGTCACCCGGCATTGTATGTGCGCCGGCACCGGCCAGCGCGAGAAATGGGCCTTCGAGGTGAAAACCCGGCAACGACGTTTTTTCCAACGCACCGGCGAGCGTATCGAGTTCGGAAAGTTTGTCCCTAGTCAGCGCGGCGTACAATGTCGGCAACACGGATGTCGTGCCATACCGGGCGAGCGCCGTCGCACCGGCTTGTAATGCGTCAGGCCCGGCTTCGTAAATGTGGCGTTCGATGCCGTGGGTGTGGACATCAATTAATCCCGGCGTGAGCAGTGGCACTTTACCGGCGACGGGATGAAAATCCACCGCCGCAATCTTGCCGGCGGCGAGACGAAGTGAGCCGGTCGCGATTTTCTCGCCCGGCACGACAAGTCGAACGTTGTCGATGCGCGTTGTGGTCATCGGTGCGACTTGGCGGAAGTCCAGCGTTTCGCGGAGGCGAGCAGTTCTTCGGCTTCCGCGATGGTTTCGCAACAATAGGAAACATCCAGCATCAGCAACCGCGGATCGAGCGCGCGGCAAAGCGGCTCGACCTGATCTTTATTAACTTCGATGTGCACGATGCGGCCAGCTTCTTGAATTTTCCGGTAAAGCGCAAGATGTTCGATACCGTTGAGCGGTTCGCACGGGCGCGGGACGTATTGCACCACTTTCAGGTACGGCAGCGACAGCAGACGCGGCAGATGTTGAACTGCGTCACCGCCATCCAAGTGATACCACATCGGGCCGCACGTCTGGCTCCACAGGTCCAATTCCGGAATCACAAACTGCTCGAAATGCTCCGGCGATAACATGCAGGAAACATCCGATTGCGTGCCGATGAATGGGACCGGCGCCCAGAACGGCATCCAGCCAGCATTGCCATACCAGCAATCGTGGATAGCTTGAACGCGGCGCATCAGTTCCTGCCGGGCTTGAATCAGCTCGCGGGTTCCGTCGGTGATCGCCTGCAAAATCCAGTCGGGCTGATCTATGAGCGCGTATAAAAATTCCTGCGTACCCATGTGCATCGAGAGTAAATCGTGCGCCGGCAAGATCGCCGGTGAACCGAGGAGAAAATCATCTTTACCGGCGGCTTTGGCCATTGCCATGAATAATTGTTCGTGCCGCTGCACCCACGGGTCGGCAGGATTGTGGTGGAACGGATGCGGTTTTTCGAAATCAACTTGGAATTGCTCAAACCAGATCGTCCGGTTGTCAAAATGCGGTCGACCGCCAAGTGAGATGAGCCAACCGGCCATTACCAGATACGATGGAATCGCCTCGCCGCCCCACCAAGTCTCTTCGATCTTGCTTAACGCGTTGGCAACCACCCAATCCGGATCGAGCCACTGCGCTTCAGCTGACGCTGGCGGAGTCGCGCCCCATTGCTTCTTGTCATATTTGTCCGCCGGCTTGTCGAACGTCTGCTGCTGCCGGGAAACCGTGACCGCAATGCACGGCCGGTCGGTCGGTTGGCCTTCCCACAAGGCGGTCAGTCGTTCCTGCGTCTCGGCCCAGTTTGGTTTGTATTTCATAGAACAGCGTTCTCGCGAATTACCGTCTTGTACCAACCGGCACTGCGCTTGGCGCGCCGTTCGCCGGTCTTGTGGTTGACGTGATACAGCCCCAAGCCTTTCGTGTAACCGCTCGCCCACTCGAAATTGTCGAGCAAGGACCAGAGGAAATAGCCGCGCACCGGGATGCCGTCCTCGATTGCGTGGTGCAGCTCCCGCAGATAACAGCGCAGATAGAGAATCCGATCGACGTCATTGCACCAGTCGGCGGTGTCCCGTTGCCGGTCACTCGACCAGCCATTTTCCGTGATGAAAATGTTTTTGGCGCCATATCGGGTGTGCAGATGCCGCGTGGCCCAGTACAGCGATTGCGGAATGAACCGCAGCCAATCCAATCCCTCGGACGTCGGATAGTGCATCGGGAATTTAACGAGCCGGTATTTCTCTTTACCCGGCGCCGGCTCGGTGTAGATGCCGGAATAAATGTTTAATCCAAAAAAGTCCAACGGCTGGGCAATCAGTTTCATGTCGCCGGTGCGAACTTCCGGGAAGACCGGCATAAACTTCGGATACGTCCCGCGAAACATTGGATCCATCAGGTACGCATTCAGTCGTTCGTATGCAGTCGTGCATGCGGCGATATGCGCCTTGTCTTCAATCACCGGCACCGGCGTGATTGGATCGTGGGCGATACCGATCTTCTGTCCCGACCGCGCCGCGCGCATCGCCAGAATGCCTAGCCCCTGTGCGACGAGCACATGATGGTAAATCTGCGCGAGCGCTTTCGGCTTCACCATCAAACCCGGTGAGTAGATGCCGAGCTCGTAACCTTTGCCTATCCCAGTTGGAATCTCGTTGAAGGTAATCCAATTTTTCACCCGGTCACCGAATCGCTGGACCATCAGCTCCGCGTATTCCGCAAATGCTTCTGCCGTCGCGCGCGACTCCCAGCCGCCGGTATCCTGCAATGCTTGCGGCAAATCCCAATGATAGAGCGTGACGTACGGCTTAATCTTGTTCTTCAGCAACGCATCTATCAGCCGGGAATAGTAGGTCATCCCCTTCTCGTTGATTCGGCCACGGCCTTCCGGCAACACGCGGGGCCAGCTGATCGAGAATCGGTAGGTCTGGACGCCCAAGTTCTTCAGCAACTGCACGTCTTCCGCCCAGCGCTGATAGCTCCAGCAGGCGTTGTCGCCCGACGCGCCGTTCTTGATGACGCCCGGCTTCTTGCAAAACGTATCCCAGATTGACGGTCCGCGACCGTCCGCTGTCGCGCCGCCCTCGACTTGGTAAGCCGCTGACGCCGCGCCCCACAAAAAGTTTTTCGGCATTTGGTAAAACATAGATTGTCTCCTTATTTCGCGGTGTGCAGTTTCTTTAACAGACCGTTGGCCGCTTTCTCAATCATTTCCAGTGCTTCCGGCACAAGGCGCGAACCGTGACTGGTCCGCGTTTCATAGCCGCCGCCAGCCAGCGCTTCGCGGGACGGGATGTAGCCGCAATAGCCATTCGACATGTGCGCAACTTGGAGAAATCCAAACGGCGTCGTCCCTTTGATTCGCAACTGGGCCTCAACAAACGGTTCGCCCATCAGCGACAAAATCGCCGCGTCACCGAATCGGACTGCCTGCATTTCATATGGGAATGTCGGATGGGTTTTTCGCTCATCGGCGATGTCCAACACTCCGACGGCATACACCCAATCCCACTCGACACGCACAACACTCGGATCGGCTTTAGGCGTATGGTCGGCCGGTTTACCGACGCCGGTCTTACGAATGGCAGTCGTTGATCCCGGAATGGTGGTCCAGGCTGGGCCGGCAGTTTTTTTGATTTTCGCCGTCGCTTCCGCTACCAGTGCCGCCGGTATCTTGCGGCGCGGGACCGGTAAGATTCGGTGCACCCAACCAAACGCCGTGACCGGCACCGGCTGCATATTCTGCAATGCCCGCCGTGTCGACTGCGAAAGTAGCCGCCCCATTTCCACGTGCGAATCAACAAACGGTTGCTGCTGATCGGGATTCAGGTAATTGAAGTGAATGACATTGCCGCAACAACCGTTGATCACGAGTGCCGTACACGCCTCGCCAAAATCCGATTCCATCTCCCGGCACCACGCCCCCGGCCAACCGGGATGCACTTCGTTCCCACCGAAACCGTGACACGGATGCGAAGTGTGGTGCAACAATGCGGAAACGACGCGCCCATTCTTACCGGTCAACGTAATCACTCCGACTTCAGGATCGGCCGGGCCTTCGACCTGCACAATTTCCGGATCACACACCGACGGCTGACACACATGACTGCCGTCGCGCATGATATACCGGCGATTAAAAGCCACCCGATTATCGATGGCGCGACCGGCCGCAACCGTGACCGGCACCAGATTCCCAATCGCTTGCCCAATAGCATCGAGCATTCCCGCCAGCGCCGGCTCGTTATACCGCGCGTCACCGCCGCGCAGCCAATCGTGCTCGGCCGGGATCAGCGGCCATTCATCCCGGCACATATGATTGCCGATGCTGGGCGCGGCGTGGTTCTGCGTCGCGTGGACCATAATCGCCTTCGGATCCAGCCCAAATTGTTTCTGCGCACGCCGCCGCACTTCATCGGACCACGGCGTGTCGATCGCCAACACATCGACGGTGACGATGCAATACCGGCGGCCGGCCTGTTCAAGCACGAGCGCCCGAGCATAAATCGGTTCCTTGATACCAGTACAGGGCCGCTTGCGCCCGATGTCACCGGCAATCTGAATTCCCAACTCCGGCGAAATGTCCGACTTCGCCGCACCGGCAAGTAATGATTTATTTTTCATAGTTATTTATTTTCCAGGGGGAGTTTGACCGACATCACTTTCGCTCCGCTCGAGAAGTAATACCGGCCATCAATGATAATCGCGCCGCGATGGAAGAGCGAACCGCCAAACGGTTTCGCGTCTTCGCCCAAGCACCGGCGCAACTCTTCAATTTTGCCGGTCTCTGGCCGCCAGCGGAACAACACCATCCACGTGATGCCGTAGATATTTCCGTCGGGTCCCAAGCAAATGGATTGCTCGCGCGCGGCGGAAATTTCGGACGACACAACATAATCCATTGTGCGTTTCTGCGGATCAAAACAGAAGTATGAGAAGGGTTTACTGGCAGTGGTCCCGTAGAGCTTGCCGGCGTGGAACAGCAGATTGCTGTAGCTGGTTACGCCCGGGATCGCCACCTGCTTCCATAATAATTTGTGCCGGCGCACGTCCCACGCAATCAGGTGCGCCTCCTTCGTAACCGGGTCCATTCCGGAACCGCGCCCAATCGTCGTCCCACCATAAATCACGCCGCCGGTCGAATCCGCGGCCAATGCCCAAATGCTTTGGTCCGGAATTACCACCGGGTTGTTGACGTATTTTTTTCTGACAGTGTCGTAGCAACCGAGCCCGCCGTGCCGCGCACCGTATTCCGGGTTACCGGCAATCCAGATGCGCTTCTTGGAGTCGATGCACATCGCGCGCGGCCGGTTGTGTCCCTTGCCGAGATTGGTAATGAGCCGGGGATTCGTCTTCCACTTCATCGCGCCGGGCTTGTCTGTATGCCACGGCTTAGTCGGGTCGTAACACATCAAGCTACCGAGACTGTAACAACCGTAGTACAACTTGCCATCGCAATGTCCGAACGAATACACCTCGCCGTTGTCAGGCGCACCACGGCCAAGGTTTTCAAGTTTGCCGGTCTTCGGAGTGTACCGGAATAAATAGAGCGGCATAATCGTGCTGCCGTACACTGTTTGATTCGGCCCGGCCGCCAGATGGAAAATACCGGAACCATCACCACGATATTTTAACTCGAAATGCTTGGTCTGCTTGCCTTCACCAACGCAGACAATTTCTGGATCAAGGGTCCGAATCGGCCGGCCATCCGGCAACCGGACCGGCACTGGTTTTAATTCCCGCATCTTTTTCTCAGGGAACGCCTCGCCGTGAGCGAGCCGGAAAAAGTTCCCAGCCACGGAACGCGTATACAATTGGCCATCTGCGTGGCGCGCCAACACTGGAAAATTCGGCCCGCAATCGGCTTTAGGCAGCAACGGTGTCACACGCCCCGTCGCAATGTGGTAGGCCACGACCTGCGTTGCTTCGATGCCCAACGAACCATAGACGTAGCCATCACCACCATCGACCACAGCGCGCAAAGCTTTCAGTTTCGGATCCATCCGGCCGAGGTCTTCCACTTTTTCCGTTTCCGCGTCATACCGGAACAACCGGGTTTCCTGCGACGTGGCGAGATAGAACTTGCCATCGGCGCACCGCGTAATATCCCATAGCCAGTGCCCGGTCTGCGCAGTAACCCATACTTTGCCGGTCGATGGGTCGATCCGGCAGAGCGACCCGTCGCAACTGGTAACCAAGACGTGCCCTTCCATCGTGAACTCCAACCCCCACGGCCAGCAACACGGAGCCGGCAGCGCAAATTGCCGGCAGCGCCCCGTAGCGACGTCGAGTTGGACGACGAGAGCGGGAGTGGTGAAGATACCGGCATAAATGCAATCCCGGCCGGTGACCGGATCCCGCCACGGTTTTAAGGACCGGCAATAGCCATTGTACACAGCCACGCCGTGATCACGCAGATCAATTGCCGACGCTAGTGGATTAGAAGTTTTTGAATTCATAATTTGATTGCCCCGTTATTGCTAGTCTCTTGGGGTAAACGCAGTGACATCACTTTCGTCCCGCACGAGAAATAATACCGGCCCTTGATGATCACCGCGCCGCGATGAAATAACGCGCCGCCAAATGGCTTGGCATCTTCGCCGAGGCACCGGTGCAACTCCTCAATCTTGCCCGTCGCGGGGTGCCACCGGAACAATACCATCCAAGTAATGCCGTAGATGTTTCCATCCGGTCCCAGACAGATGGACTGTTCGCGCGCTCCTGA
>JBAWWR010000124.1:0-7207 GCA_037146675.1 Verrucomicrobiota bacterium
TCTCCGGTGTCGCCGGCACGCCGAACGTGTCAATTTTCACTTTGCGGTCGGTCACGATTTCGGCGAACGCAAGGAAGTCGCTGAGCTTGCCGCCGGTGCACGAGCCGATATATGCCCGGTCGAGCGCGACGTTGCCGAGTTCCTTCGCCAGCTTGCGGTTGCCGGGATTCGGATGACACGCAACGGTCGGCTCGAGCTTGCTCAGGTCAAATTTCTTCTCGTACGAAAATGTCTGGTCGGTATCGCAGAAGATTGGATCGTACTTGGCTTTCGTGCCGTTGGCTTGGAGACGCTCGTTCACGTAGGCGAAGGTTTTGTCGTCGGGCTCAAAAATGCCGTTCTTACCGCCGGCCTCGATGGCCATGTTGGCAATCGTCATCCGGTCGTCCATGCCCAACGCCTTTGCGCCGGGGCCGTCGAATTGCATCGCCTTGTAGGTCGCGCCGTCGAAGCCGATTTCGCCGATGAGGTGCAGGATGATGTCTTTGCCCATCACGCCGCGTTGGAGTTGGCCATCGAACCAGAAGCGCATTGTCTCCGGGACTTTCAGCAACAGCTTACCGGTGCCGAACACAAAGCCGGCATCCGTGTTACCGATACCAGTCGCAAATTCACCAAACGCGCCGGCCATACAGGTGTGCGAGTCCGTGCCGAGTAACACTTCGCCCGGCCGCGTGTGGCCGCGGGCTGCGAGCGCCGCGTGGCAGACGCCGGCAAAGTTGTTTCCAAATTGCCGGCCGTAGCTCCCTTTGCTGGTGTCGAAGACCCACTTGCCCGCGGGATTATCAATCACATCGTAGAAATATTTAATTCCTTGTTCGCCGACGAATTCACGGAGGATGTCCACATTGCGATTCGACATCGAGTCGCCGGTAAAGATGTAGTGGTCTGGGATGATGACGATCTTTTCGCGGTCCCAAACTTTGGCAGCCTTACCGAACTCGCGCTTGAATACGCCGATGGTTCCCGGCCCGCACACGTCGTGCGTCATCAGAACATCCACATTCACCCAAACATTGTCGCCAGGCCGCACCGTTGTCTTGCCAGCGGCGCGCGCCATAATTTTTTCAGTAAGAGTCACGCCGCAAACAATACGCAGTCAGCGCGGCAGGCGCAATCGTGAAATTTCTGTGTCGGCGTGCTAAACTCTGCCAATGGAAACCTGGGATTATCTCCAGTCGCCGGCAGCCGATGCCGCTACGAACATGGCAGTGGATCACGCGCTGCTGCGTTTCGCTGTCACGCGTGGCCGGCCGTTGCTGCGCCTCTACACATGGCGGCAGCCGGCAATCTCCTACGGTTACTTTCAAAAAAATCCGACCCAGTTTGCCGGCCAATATGAAATCGTTCGCCGGCCCACCGGCGGTGGCCTTGTCTATCACGTCAACGACTCGACCTATACCGTGGTTATCCCGCCGGCCCATGCACTCTACCGGTTGAGCACGACTGATGCGTACCAAGCGATTCACCGTGCCGTGGCCGCCGCACTCACTGCGCAAACCGAACTTCTACGCCAAGCCCAAGCACCGCGCGGCCAGTACGAATGTTTTCAGAATCCAGTCGTCGGTGACGTCGTTGCCGGCGACCAAAAACTTGCCGGCGGAGCGCAACGGCGCGGTCGCGGCGGCGTCTTGCATCAAGGTTCGATTGCCGGCCACGTTGACGCCGACCGGCTGCTGGCCGGATTCCAAAGCGAGTTTGGCATCGAGTTTGCGAAATACGAATTAACCACTGCCGAGCTAGCGGAAGCCGATAAGTTGCGCCGTGAGAAATACGCGCCGGCAACCAACCGGGCGGATAGAACGCCCGGTCAGTAATTCGGATGCCGGCACTGGACGCAATTTACCTCAACCAGCCGGAACGGGTTGCTGTTGTTTCTTGGCGAATAGATTGGAAACCGCGACAAAGAACAGCGGGATGAAGACCAAGTCAATGAACGTGGCGGAGAGCATGCCGCCGGTAACGGCAGTGCCGATGGCGTTCATCGCGCCGGCACCGGCGCCGGTGGCGAGCGCCAGTGGCAACGTGCCGAAGAAAAACGCCAACGAGGTCATAATGACCGGACGGAACCGGATTTTTACGGCAGCCAGAGTCGCCTCTTTCAGTCCCATGCCTTGGTGCATTTGTTCTTTAATGAACTGAATGATCAGGATGGCGTTCTTGGTCGAAAGCCCCATCGTGGTGAGGAAGCCGATTTGGAAATAAACGTCGTTGGACAGGTGGCGCATTGAGGTTGCCACGATGGCGCCGAACACGCCGAGCGGCAGCATCAACAAGTTCACAAACGGAATCGTCCAGCTTTCGTAAAGCGCCGCGACGCACAGGAAGATTACGAGAATCGAGAAGGCGTAGAGCAGTGGGCCTTGGGCGGTGGACATTCGTTCTTGGTAAGAAAGCCCGGTCCAGTCAAATCCAATGCCTGCCGGCAGTTTCTTGGCGTTATCTTCCATGGCCTGCATCGCTTCGCCGGAGCTCCGACCCGGCGCCGGCTCGCCCGAGAAATTAATGGACGAAAAACCGTTGAACCGCTCCAGGCGGGGAGAGCCACTGGACCACCGGGTGGAGGCAAATGAAGTGAATGGCACCATCTTGCCTTCCCTGTTGCGAACATAAAGATTTTCCAAATCTTTCGGCAACATCCGGTAGGGAGCGTCAGCTTGGGCATACACGCGTTTGACGCGCCCGTTCTTGATGAAGTCGTTGACGTAGGCGCTGCCGAACGCCGCGCCGATGGTGTTATGGATTGAAGTGATTGGGACGCCGAGGGCACCGGCTTTCTCCCAGTCTACGTCAACCCTGTATTGCGAGACATCCTCCAAACCGTTTGGGCGAACGTTGGCCAGGCGCGGGTCTTGCATCGCCATGCCGAGCAGTGTGTTGCGTGCGGCCATCAACTGGTCGTGACCAATGCCGCCCCGATCCAATAATTGAAAATCCACGCCCCGCGCATTCCCTAGTTCCATGACCGCCGGCGGTGCGAAGGTGAAGACAAAGGCCTGCCGCATCTTGAAGAATGCCATCATGGCGCGGCGAGCAACCGCTGGGGCCTGCAACTCGGGCCGTTGGCGCAGCTTCCAATCCTTCAACATGCAAAAAACCATCCCGTTGTTCTGCGCGCTTCCGGACCACCCCCGACCGACAATCGTGAAACAGGATTCCACAGTATCTTTCTCTTGCGTCATGAAATACTGGCGGACCTGCTCAGCGACCGCTTGCGTCTGCTCGATCGTGCTGCCGGACGGCAAGCGAATCTCGGACATGAGCATTCCTTGATCCTCATCCGGCAAGTACGCCGTGGGCAACCGCATAAACAGAAAACCAATCACTACGACAATTAGAACGTAAGCCACAAGGTATCTGGTTTTCTTGGCCAGCGAATGACCAACCAAGCCGACATACCGGTCACGAATCCAGAAGAAGATGCGGTCAAACCACCGGAAAAACGGGCGCAGGAAGAAAACCGCATTCTCTGCCGGCTCGTGTCCTTTGGGTACCGGCTTCAGCAGCGCCGCGCACAATACCGGCGTCAAGATCAACGCCACCACCACCGACAAAAGCATGGAGGTGATAATAGTGATCGAGAATTGCCGGTAAATGATGCCGGTCGAGCCGGGGAAGAACGCCATCGGACCGAAAACCGCCGCGAGCACCAGCCCGATGCCGATCAACGCGCTGGTGATCTGCCCCATGGATTTGATCGTGGCGTCGCGCGGCGAAAGCCCTTCCTCGGCCATGATACGCTCGACGTTTTCGACGACAACGATGGCATCGTCCACCAATAATCCGATGGCCAGCACCATTGCGAACATCGTCAGCATGTTGATGGAATACCCAAACGCGCCCAGCGCTGCGAACGTTCCCAGTAACACCACCGGTACTGCGATTGTTGGAATCAACGTGGCGCGCAGGTTGCCCATAAACAGCCACATCACCAAGAACACCAGCAGGACCGCCTCGAACAATGTCTTCACGACTTCATAAATGGCCACGCGCACAAACGGCGTCGTGTCGTACGGATAAATCACCTTCATGCCCTTGGGGAAAAAGGGACTCATCTCGACCAGTTTCTTTTTGACCGCATCGGCCGTCGCTAACGCGTTGGCGCCCGGCTCCTGTCGAATCGCCATCCCGGCGGCGGGCATGCCATTAAAACGACGTTGCATGCCATACATTTCCGACCCCAACTCCACGCGACCGACATCCTGGACGCGCACGAATGAACCATCGGGATTCGTGCGCAGCGGAATGTCACCAAACTCCTCGGGCGTTTTCAGGAGGTTTTGGACAATGATAGAAGCGTTCAACCGTTGACCCGGCACCGCCGGAGCGCCGCCGAACTGACCGGCCGACACTTCGACGTTGTAGGCGCGCAACGCGACCAACACGTCATCCATCGTCATGTGATACGCAGTCAGCTTGTCGGGGTTTACCCAAACGCGCATGGCGTACTGGCCGCCAAACTGCGTCACCTCGCCGACGCCCGGAATGCGCGCGATCACCTTCTCGAGGTTGGAGTAGGCATAGTCCTGAAGATCGTCGCTGTCCATGCTGCCGTCTTCCGAAATTAGGCCGATGATGATCAGGAAATTCCGGGTGGATTTGCTTACCGTCACGCCGGAGCGTTGGACCACTTCCGGCAAGCTAGCCATGGCCAGCTGAAGCTTGTTCTGCACCTTCGCCCAAGCCAGATTCGGATCCGTACCTGGCTTAAAGGTCAACTCAATGCGCGAGGAGCCAGCCGAATCGCTTGTGCCGGACAGATACAACATGTCGTCCAACCCGGTCATCTTCGATTCGATGATCTGGGTGACGCTGTTTTCCACCGTCTCCGCTGAAGCACCCGGGTAAAACGAATCAATTGCGATGGACGGCGGCGCAATGGGCGGATACTGCGAGATGGGGAGATTGTGAATGGCCAGCCCACCCAGCACCATCAGCATGATGGAGATGACCCACGCAAACACTGGACGGTCGAGAAAAAATCTGGATAACATTATATCGCTCCTACTGCGCTACTTTGACAGCGGTGCCGGGCCGGACTTTTTGTAAGCCCTCAACAATTACGCGTTCCCCGGTGGCCAAGCCGCCGGTGACGAGCCATTTGTCCCCAATCGCCCGGTCGAGCGTAAGCATCCGCGGTTCAACCACGCCGGCGGTGTTGACAATCATCACCATCGGGTTGCCCTTCGGATCACGCATTACCGCTTGTTGCGGAATGAGGACGGCTTTTTCGTTGACGCCTTCTTTCACCGCTGTCCGCACAAACATCCCCGGCAACAACACGCCGTTGGGATTCGGAAAAACCATTCGCAAAATCACCGTCGCCGTCGTCGGGTCCACTGAGACATCGCGGAATTGCAACGTCCCTTCGGTCGGATATTTCGTGCCATCTTCGAGAATGAGTTGGACGATGTTCTGCGTGTTTCCGTCGCGAGTCAACCGGCCGTCCGCCAACCGCCGCTGCAAACGCAGCAGGTCGGAAGTCGATTGCGGCACGTCCACGTAAACTGGATCCAATTGCTGAATCGTCGCCAACGCTACCGGCTGATACGCCGTCACAATCGCGCCGTCCGTCACGCTCGATTTCCCAATTCGCCCGGCAATCGGCGCCGTGATTTTCGTGTACGCCAAATTGATGCGTGCCGTTTCCAAATCCGCCTCGGCCTGTTTCAAAGCCGCATCGGCATCATCGAAGTCCTGCTGGCTGACCGCCTTCGAACCTAGTGCCGATTTGATGCGTTCCGCCCGCAACCGGATGGACGTCAGATTGGCCTTGGCTTTATCGAACACCGCCCGAAACGGTGCGGGATCAATCTGATAAAGCTCTTGCCCGACCTGCACATCCGCGCCCTCGGTGAAGAGCCGCTTCTGAATCAGCCCGTTGACTTGTGGACGGATGTCCGCAACGAGAAACGGCGCCGTGCGTCCCGGTAACTCCGTCATCAGCACGAGCGATTGCGGAGCGACGCTCACCACCGCCACTTCCGGCGCCGGCAGCGTTCCCGTCTGTTGCGAGCTACGCGAGCAACCAACTGCGACCATTAAAATGACCGCACACGAAAAAGTATTATTTTTTATCATTTAAAATCTCCCATCCACCGCCGAGGGCTTTATACAAAGCCACTAGATTGCCGGCCACCGCCCGTTCACTGTCCGCCAGTTGGTCCGCGGTCAGGTACAACGACCGCTCCGCGTCCAACACATTCATAAAATTGCCCAGCCCTTTGGTGTACAGCTCGTTCGCCAGCTCCAACGAACGCCGGTTGGCGGCGACCGCTTCGGCTAGTGCGCGTTGCCGGATCTGCTCATTAGCGTATGCGACGAGCGCATTCTCGACATCCGCCAGCGCCACGAGCACCGTCTTTTCATATGCCGCCAACGTCTGCTCGGCGTGCGCGTTTGCCGCCAGAATCTGACTGCGCACATGGCCGAGGTCAAAAATCCGCCACGTCATCGTCGGCCCAGCCGCCCAGTATTTGCTGCCACCGGTAAACCAGTCACCGGCACTCAAACTACTCAAGCCACCGGTCCCCAGGAGCGAAAATTTCGGGAACAAGTTTGCCGTCGCCACGCCAATGCCGGCGGTATCGGCAGCCAGTTGGCGCTCCGCGCGCCGCACATCTGGCCGTCGTCGTAACAATTCGGATGGCAGACCAACCGGCACGACCGGAGCCGTGACTGGTACCGGTACAATGCTGGCAAGTTCCGTGAACAACGCGCCCGGCTGTTGCCCGAGTAGCACGCCGAGTTGGTGAACACCTTGCTTGGCGACCGTTTCAAGCACTGGCAACTGCGACCGGGTGGCGGCGAGCAGCGCTTCGGCTTGTTTCACGTCCAGTTCGCTGGTCAGACCGGCATTGAATCGGGCGCGGGCGATTGCGACGGCTTCGGTCTGCGCCTGGATGTTATCAATTGCGATGGCGTGCCGCTGCTGGTAGCCGCGCACCTCGATGTAGTTGCGCGCGACTTCCGCTAACACGCTGATGAGCACAGCCCGCCGGTCTTCTTCGACAGTTTGGAACAGCGCGTTGGCTTCTTCCACTTGCCGGCGCAGACCGCCAAAAATGTCAATCTCCCAGCTGGCGTCGAAATGCGCGTCGTAGAGATCGGTGTGCAACTGCGACAGCGCGACAGTTTGCGCGTTTTGGGATTGGTGCCGGTCAAAATAGCCACCAGCACCGGTGATTGTCGGCCCAAGACTCCAGTA
>JBAWWR010000125.1:0-7140 GCA_037146675.1 Verrucomicrobiota bacterium
GTCGCAGATGTTTTTGAACTGCACAAAAATGGCCTGTGCGGTTTCCGGGCGGAGATAAACTTTGTTAGACTCATCCTTCACCGGGCCGGCGTGCGACTCGAACATGAGATTGAATTGCCGGGCCTCGGTGTAGTCGTGCGGGCCGCCTTCTGGGCATTTGGTCTCCGGCAACTGATCGGCGCGCCAGCGGCCTTTACATTTTTTGCAGTCCACCATCGGGTCACTGAAGCTGGTGACGTGGCCACTCGCTTCCCAGACGCGCGGGTGGGTGATGATCGTACCATCAATGCCCACGACATCAGGCCGGCGGCGGACGGTGTCATTCCACCAGGCGTCGCGGACGTTTCGCTTCAACTCGGCACCCATCGGGCCATAGTCCCAAAAACCATTGATACCACCGTAGATTTCGCTGGATTGGAAGACGAAGCCGCGCCGTTTGCAGAGGGCGACAATCTTGTCCATCAGATTGACTGGTTTGGTATCCGCCATAGTGGGCGGACTATGGCGAAAGGCTTCCGGCAAGTCAAGGTCACGGCGTTTTTTAACTTGCACCGGTTACATTTGTCTAATATCAGTACCGACCGTATCTTTAAGGAGAAAACACATGAGCCGATGCTTAAAAGTATTGATGGGTTTGTTATTTACTGCCGCGCTGTTTGCGCCGGTCAGTCTTCTGGCAGCCGCGCCAGCGCCAGTTAAGAAGGAAAAGCCAGTCAAAGTCTACGCCAAGATTTCGTCTGTGGACACGGTAAAAAACACGGTCACAATCACCGGCACTAACGGTAAGGACACTACATATACCGTGAGTTCAGGGACAACGATTTCTCTAGACGGCGAATCAGTCAAGCTTTCTTCCCTGACAGCCGACCTACGTGTGGACATCAACGTCAGTGTAGGCAAGCTGACACGCCTTACTGCTACCACACCACCGGAAGAGAAGCCGGATAAGCCGACGGCCAAGAAAAAGTAAACCGCGTCTTAAATTACCGTTGCTGATGCTTAGCGAAGCTGTCTCGTAACTCATCCGTCGAGCAGGTGGCTGTTCCGACTTTGCCAACAACGATACCGGCAGCGTGGTTCGCAATTTCTGCCGCCTCAACCGGTTTTGCGCCGGCGGCCAATGCCAGTGTCAGCGTCGCAATCGCCGTGTCACCGGCGCCGGACACATCAAACACTTCTTGCGCCACTGTTGGGATGTGATGCGGCTGTTGACCGGACCGGAACAAACACATGCCGTGCTCACCAAGCGTAATCAGCAGATTTTCCGGCTGCCATTGCCGGAGTAATTTCGCGCCGCACTTGAGCAACGGCGCGTCGGCTAGCACGTTATCAAGCGCCGGTGGATTGGTCAGACCGGCGGCGGCAAACGCTTCGGACCGGTTAGGGGTAATTGCCGTCAGCCCGCGATACCGGAGCAGTTGCCGGGCATTCGGATCGGCAGTGGTAATCTTGCCGGCGCGCTGGGCGGCGCGGTGCAGCGCATTCAACACCGACTGAATCAACACGCCTTTACCGTAATCCTCAAAAATCACCGCCGCACCGGCCGGTAATTGCGTCTGAAAATTCTTGAGCAACTGCTGTTGCAAAACCGGGCTGAGCGGCTGAGTCTGTTCCTTATCAAATCGGACGATTTGTTGGTGCTGAGCCACAACGCGCGTCTTGACGGTCGTGGGCCGGTCGACGTCCACGACCAGTCCATTGGTTTCGACGCCTTGGTCGCGCAACAGCGCACACAGTTGTTCGCCGGCAGCGTCTTTGCCGACGCTACCGAGGATGGTCACGTTGCCGGTCAGAGCGCGTAGATTGCGCGCGACGTTGGCTGCGCCACCGGGAAAGAATGATTCGCGCTGGACTTCCACAACCGGCACCGGCGCTTCTGGCGAAATGCGCGCGACCCGACCCCAGATGAAATGGTCGAGCATCACGTCGCCGGCGACGAGGATGTGTTGGTGGGCGAATTGGCGGAGAATTTTATTGAGCCGGTCAGTTTTCATTGAAGTTGTTCCATCACTGCGGCGGCCCAGAGCGGGACGAGCATTTCGTGGTGGCCGATGAGGTAATAGCCGTGGCCGCCTTTGTGCGTCGGGCGTTTGACCACGTTCTCAGTCGGCCGGTAATGACGCTGCATATCGAACGTCGCCGTCGTGAAATGGTCAACGGTATTGCCCAGATTGCGGGCGATGGTCAACGCCTTCAGAAAAACTTCCGGCAGGATTACTGCCGAACCGATATTGATGACGACGCCACCTTCGAGTTGCGCGACTGCCGCTGTGAATTTTTCAAAATCGAGATAACTCGCTTCGCCCAACACCGCGCCGTCCGCGGTCGGATGCTGGTGAATGATGTCGGTGCCGATGGCGATGTGGACGGTGATTGGGACGTTGCCGGTCACGCCGGCGTGGAGGAGACTGAGCTCCTTACAGAGGAACGAACCTTTGACAACCGCTTCACCAAGCGCGCGGCCGGCGCCGATACCTTGCTGGACGCCGGCGGAAAACGCGGCGTTCATCAGCCGGCCAGTCTCGTCGCACATCCCAAAACTGCCGTCATCGAGGCCGTGCTGGACGTCTTCGCTGGTTGCGCCGATGAGGGCGAGCTCGAAATCGTGAATTGCGCCGGCACCGTTGAGCGCGATGGCGTTGACGATGCCGCGGCGCAGCAGTTCGATCAAAACTGGATTGAGACCGCACTTAATGACGTGGGCGCCCATCATTAAGATGACCGGCCGGTGGTTACGGACAGCGGCAACAGTCGCATCCACAATCGCGTGGAAATCATTCCCGGCTAGGATGCGCGGCAGCGAATCAACGAACTGGGCGAAGCCGCCGCCGGGCTGCCAGACCTTGGCGAGATTGCCGGCTTGGACTTTGTTGTCGCGCTCACGGAGCGGGTAGGTGCGGATGGCGGCGAAATCAAGTGGTGGAAAATTCATATTAATGTTTGGCTAGGATTTGTTTCGGTAACGCTGCCGGCTCAATTCCCGCGAGCACCAATTTGATCGTGCCGTATTTCATCTGCGTAACCAGCATCAGCGGCAGCTTACGCGCATCGTCGCTAATCCAAAACCACATCCGCCCGCCGCCAGAAGCGACGATGTTCAGCGTTGGATTTGGCTCAATCCGCAAGGCCGATATATCGCCAAGCGGGCGAAAGTAAAGCATTTTGCGTTGGTCAGGCCGCGCCGCCACATCGTAGTGCTTACCGGTCAGATTTACCGGCAATCGACTAGCATGGTTGAGCAGCAATGGTTGGGTGCGTAAAAAATAAAACACCGAGAGGACGTCCTGCTCCGGACCGGTCAAGGCCGACGTTTGTAACTGGCCGCTGATGAGATTGGTGGTGACGACTTGGCCGGAGACATAGTCGTACCTAGAATCTTCGGTGTTGCAACGCTTGCCTTCGCGACGGGCTTGGTAAAACCGGCGCGTAAAGAAGCCGTCGGTATCCAACCACGTCTCAATTTTACTTTCGACGTGGTAAAGCAAATCCACAAAACCGCTCGTCTGCGCCTGCCCGATAATATGGTAACAATCCTGACCGTCAATCTGCTCCAGCCCGGCGACAGTTAACGTCGCATGGCCGGCCACAATCGGCCCCCATTGGATGTTATACGTCAACTTTTCGCCGACGCGAAACGGTACCGGTTCAGTGGCGTTGACTGACCACGCCGTGACCGCCACAAACAAAAACCACGTAAGCGCGAATTTCATCCTGAAGTGCTGCCAATATAGAATCTGCGGCCGCGCCATTCAATGAAAAAGCCCGGCAAGACTTGCACTTTTCCTAACGCAGACTAAAATGCGGGGTGTGCAAGTTTTTCAATCTCGTGTTTTTATTGGCGGTAGCGCTATCGGCGCACGCGGATGATTTTTCTGCGAGTAACAGCCTTGTCCGCTTGGAGCAGATCAGTAAATCAGTGCACGCACTGGGGAAAGCCGCAGCCCGTGGCAGCGTCCGGGCCAACTGTCTGACTGATCGTCTTATCAAAATTGATAGCCTCGTTATTGTTGTGCGCGGGATGATCGATACGCGCGCTGAACATTTGGCCGCCGGCAACAATACCGCAGCTGAAGGCGACCAGTTAATGATCCAAACCGCCGTCACGCGCGCCGAAAAAGCGGCGGCGGAAGCAGAAAATTGTCCGAGTGAAAATCAGGCTCCAAATCCCAAAGCGGCAGCGGCCAATTTCATTGCCACGCCATCATCGGTCATCAGTAACAGTCTGGCCCGGTTTGAGCAACTCAGCGCATCGGTGCGCGCGCTGGAACGAGCCGCGCCTAGTGGCAGTGTTCAGGCTGATTGCCTCACAGATCGGCTGATCAAAATCGACAGCCTCGCCACAGTTGCGCGCGGGTTGGCCGATGCGCACGTGGAGCATTTGGCGACCGGCAATACTGCGGCGGCTGATGGCGATCAGGTCATGATTCAAGCGGCCTGTGTGCGCGCTGAAAAAGCGGCGGCGGAGGCGGCTGATTGCCAAGGCGCCGGTCAGTCTAAAAGTCACCAAGCTTCGCTGGCTCATGTGACCATCTCGGCGACGCCGGCAAGCAAGCCTGTTGTGGCAACACCGGTCATTCCGATCGGCGATGAAACAACTTGCTTGAAGCAGCTGAAATTTGCCGCTCTGCTCGCACAAGTTATGGGCTTGGAAAGTGCGACCAACACGCCGATGCAGGCGTTGGCTCAAGCGGTGGTCGAGCCGCTGACTGGCTGGAATGCGGAGGCGTGCGTGACGCTGGATACATTTTGCGTCGTGATTGCGCGCGCCTTGAAGCTTAAAGTCGCTGTGCCAACAGAACCCGCCAGCTATATTCAGGCGGTTCGCGACGATGGTTTACCGGTAGAGCCGTTGTTGCGGCATCGGGTCCTGTTTGAATCCGAGGTGCGTCTGTTTTTGGCGCAAGGTTACGCCGCGCCGCTGCCGAGTTCCCGCCGGTTGCAGCCAGATTAGCGGTTGCGAAATAGCGTTGACGCCCCGCGTTTTTTGGTGGTATATGCCAATCACGTTCATGCAAGGAGAACGTTTCAAAATGATGACTATTTCAAAGCAATGGATTCTCGCCGGCATCAGTGCCGCGCTGTTGGCCGGTTGTGCTACTGAACACAAAAGCCTCAAGCCGATCGCCGAAACTGCGCCCCAAAGCCAATTCATCAAAGGCCTAGATGTTGTCGAACAACCGGCGCTCGAAGCCGACTGGGCCGACTACGTGAAAGAAAATTACCCATACTGGCGCCAACATTACTGGGTGGACCGCGGCAACTGGGGCAACCGCGGTTACCTCGTCGGCCATCCGGCTACCAACGCAGTGCCGACACTCGAAGCCATTCAACCGATGCCACCAGTCGCAGCCATCAAGGATCTGCCGCCGGCTATCATTGAAAGCACGCCACCCAAGATTGAAACGCCGACCAAGCCCACTGAATACGTCGTTAAGAAAGGCGATTCACTCTGGAAGATTGCCGGCAAGGTTTATCACAACCCGCTCAAGTGGGTAAAAATCTACCGCGCCAACAAGGCCAAGATCAAACACCCGAACAAGATCCACGCCGGCCAAGTGCTCATTATTCCGCAGGACTAGACGGCGGCTGTAATCAATATGCCGTTCACGCGGCGACAGTTTATTAAACTTTCGACTGCGGCCCTGACCGCGCCATTACTCTGGCCGGCCCGACTTTGGGCCGGCACACCGCCAGTCTTGCCGGAGCCGACTCCGCAAAAACTGCCGCGGTGGCGCGGCTTCAACTTGTTGGAAAAATTCAACGTCAAAAACCTGCGTCCCTTTGTCGAGTCGGACTTCGCGTGGTTGGCCGGGTGGGGTTTTAATTTTGTCCGGCTGCCGATGGATTACCGGTGTTGGGCGGCCACACCGACGGCCGAGTTCCACGAGCCCTCCCTCCGTGAGATTGATCAAGCGGTTGAGTTCGGCCGAAAATACGGCGTCCACGTCAATCTGAACTTCCACCACGCCCCCGGCTATTGCGTCAGCTTGCCCGAAGCGCAATGCACACTCTGGACCGACCCGGCTATGCAGGCTCAATTTGCGCGGCACTGGGGCGTCTTCGCAAAACGCTATCAGGGCGTGCCCAACCGCCAACTCAGTTTCGATTTGGTCAACGAGCCCAGTGGGGTGTCCAATGCCACCTATGCGGCCGTGGCCGCGCAAGCCGTTGCGGCCATTCGGGCGGAAGATCCCGCCCGGCTCATCATCGCCGATGGGAATCAGTATGGCACGAAGCCCGTCCCCGAACTGGTGCCGCTGGGCCTCGCCCAAAGCACGCGCGGTTACGAGCCCATGTTGGTCAGCCATTATCGCGCCCAGTGGGTTCCGAAATCGGATCAATTCCCGGTCCCGGTGTGGCCGATTCCGCTGGGGCTAAATCGCCATCTTTACGGGGCCGGTAAACCCCAACTCCAAACCCCGCTCGTGCTGAAAGTGAATTGCCGGACGGCGAGTCGGTTGGGGATTCAAGTGGCCCATGTGTCGGTGCAAGCGGAATTAATCGTGCGGGCGGATGGCAAAATCGTTCTCCAGAAAATGTTTACCCCAGCCGCCGGCGCGGGCGAATGGAAAAACTCCACACCCAATAAGTCAGGTGGTTTCGAAGCCGACTATGATCTGACCTGTCACGCCGAGCTACCAGCCGGCACCCGCGAGATCCGGGTGGAGATCGGTCAAGGGGTCGCGTTGACGTTTGCCGTTTTGCAGTTTGGCGACGTCAAGATCACTCCCACCGATCAGCGGTGGGGCGTCCCGCAGGAAACGTTTGCCATTGATGAAACAGGCCGCTTCCAACCGGTGAAAGAACGCTGGCTGCACAGCCGTGAGACCCTGCGCAAAAGCATGGTCGAACCGTGGCAGAAACTCGCCGCCCAAGGGGTCGGCGTGCACGTCGGCGAATGGGGGGTATTCAATCAGACTCCCCATGCCGTCGCGCTGGCCTGGATGCGCGATTGCCTCACGAACTGGCAGGCGGCCGGTTGGGGGTGGGCCTTGTGGAATTTGCGAGGCAAATTCGGGATTCTGGACAGCGAGCGGGCGGACGTGCAGTACGAGGAGTTTAACGGCCACAAGCTCGACCGCGAGATGTTGGAATTATTGCGCGAGTTTTGAGGCGACTGTCGCATTGCAATTTTTATCC
>JBAWWR010000126.1:0-7027 GCA_037146675.1 Verrucomicrobiota bacterium
ATGTGAATGCGATTTTTCACGGCCACTACGCGCCGGCATTGCAACTGACCACCGTGGCCATCACCGCGCACGAAGTTCCCTATGGCACGCCGGCGATGGCGACGGAAACCGTGCAGGCGCTGGGCGCCGGTAATTTCGTCGTGATGCGCGGTCACGGATTCGTCGCGGTTGGCCCGGCCATGCGCGCGGCGCACGCTGCCGCCGTCGAGGTGTTAGCGCGCTTATGATCGCGTTGGAAACCGTCATCTTCGACCTCGGCAATGTGCTGTTGCCGTTTGACTGGAGCATTCCCAGCAAACGGATGAGTGAACGCACCGGTTGCAGCCAGCAGGAGTTGCAGGATTACATTACCAAGACGCCGTTCCTCGGACAGCTGGAGCTGGGCCAACTGACTGCGCAGCAGTTTTTTGAAATTGTCGCGCGCGACTTGCGGTTCACCGGCAGCCGGGCGGAGTTCGACGAGATTTGGTCGAACATTTTCACAATCGATGCCGCGATGGTGCAGCTGACTCAATCGCTCAAGGGTTCCTACCGGCGGTTTGTCTTGTCGAACACGCTACCCCAGCACATTGAGTTTGTGTTTGCCAAGTATCCGGTGCTGCAGGATTTTGACGGCCACATTCTCTCGTATGAAGTGGGCCTAGTGAAACCCGACCGGCGGATCTACGAACTGACAATGCAGCGGTTTGGCATTGCCGCTGAGCGCGCAGTTTTTATCGACGACCTACCGGCCAATGTCGCCGCCGCGCGCGCGACTGGGCTGCAGGCCATTCACCACAAAAGTTTTCAGAAGACACGCCGGGAGTTGACGAGACTCGGAATACCGAATATATAGAGCGCGTTGCTTTCGGTTTCCCCGGTAGCTCAATGGTGGAGCGAGTGACTGTTAATCACTAGGTTGCAGGTTCGAGCCCTGCCCGGGGAGCCACCTTTTCTCCAATGAATCAGGGCTTTTCGTCGTTTACGACGGGAAGTCCTGATTGCTTTTTTTTACAAGGCTAGTCATCTCCCGAAAAAAATTTATAGCGCGGTGCCGAACTCAGCATTGCTCCCTACCCAATCACAAAGTCGGTTGTAATGACAGGGACTACCACGAATCGGCAACAATTAGAAATTCTCAGCGAGCTCTTGTACGGCACAAAACTGAGGCGGGGTATGGGGGCGCGGCGTAAGGGCGAGTCTTTCTCAAAGCATGGCATAGATAAGGCTCATGCAAAAATTTACAGAAATTACGCGAAAGGAAAAGTGCGAATCCTACATTTCTACAATTCTCGCGCCGTTCGCTGACAAATTCACCGGGGTTTATTTCTTAGAAATTTTACAGACTGTATCCATAGCGCTCTGAATGCCGAACAGCCCGCGCTTGTGGGTAAAACGGCGAGCGACTTTACTAAGGATTCTTTTCACACATTGCTGGCTCTGGTGCTGTTGACTCGGTGGCGCTTATGATTATTGCTAGTGTCGACATTTAGACAAACTCTCATGAATTGCTCGAATGGTCGCATTGATTTCTCCGTCACGTAGTTCAGGATAGATTGGTAAAGACAAAACTTCATCAGCTGCCCGCTCGGTTACCGGCAACGATCCCAGTCCGCGACCATAATCCCTGTACGGTTCTTGCAAATGGACAGGTACGGGATAATGAACATTGGTTCCTACGGCGTGTTGCGCTAGTTTGGTGCGGAGTTGGTCGCGTTGACAATGCCGGATTACGTATTGATGATAAACTGACATACGGTCGGCATAAACCGGCGGGACGGCGATGTCGGTGTCGGCTAATGCGCTCGTGTAAGTGGTAGCAATCGACTGCCGGCGGCAATTGCCGGCAGTCAGATATTGGAGACTGACTCTCAGGATCGCAGCTTGCAGTTCGTCGAGTCGGCTGTTCCAGCCATGGGCCGTGCTGACGGCACGCTGCGCCCAACCGTATTCCCGTAAGGAGCGCAGCCGGATAACCAATTTTTTGTCGCCGGTCACAATAGCGCCGCCATCGCCCAACCCGCCGAGATTCTTGGTCGGATAAAAACTGAATGCGGCAAGGCGACCCCAAGTACCAACACCGCGCCCGTCGCAACTGGCGCCGTGCGCCTGCGCGCAATCTTCGATAACCGGAACGCCGGCCTTGTCGGCAATGGCGCAGATTTCCGGAAGGCGCGCCGGTTGGCCGTAAAGATGCACCGGGATCACGGCGGCAGTGCGCGGTGTGATGGCCGCGGTCAAGCTGGCCGGATCCATTGTGAGGTCGTCCGCGCAAACATCCACAAAGACTGGCCGCGCGCCGGCTTCGACAATCGCGGCGACAGTTGCCACGGCAGTCATAGCAACGGTGATGACTTCGGCTCCGGGTTTCAGATCCAACGTCCGCAGTGCCAGCCAGAGCGCATCCGTGCCGGAAGCCACTGCAACGGCGTGCGAGTGGCCGAGAAATGTAGCAAATTCCTGCTCGAAGGCGGCCACTTCCGGGCCGAGGATGTAACATCCAGAATCCAGCACGCGGCTCATCGCTGTGTCAATCTCGTTCCGATGGGCGAAGACAAAAGCGCCGGGATTGGCTTGGGGGATTTTCATAAGTAGTGTTGTCGGTGCGTCTGGTAATACTCCAGCGTGCGCGCCAACCCTGTAGCAAGAGGGACACGCGGCTGCCAGCCGGTGGTCGTCTGGATTTTTGTGAAGTCGGCAGCGTAATCGCCAATGTCAATAGCCTGGCGGTCGGCTGGAAATGGAACGCATTGGTAGGCACCGGTGCCATTACGCTTGATTAAGAGCTGAGCCAGATCGCGCAGTGCAATTGGATCGGGCGCGCCGAGATTGTAAATTTCACCAATCGTTGCCGGCGCACCGGCAACCAACAGTAGCGCCTGGACAACATCATCCACGTAATTGAAATCACGCTGTTGTTGTCCATCCCCAAAAACGATGAGCGGCGCACCGGCCAGCACTTGCTGAATCCACAAGCCAAGAAATGTCTGCCGCGCATCCGTCACGCGCATCCGCGGTCCGTAGGTATTTGTCAGCCGCAGTGTCGTGGTGCGCAAGCCGTACACTTGATGGTACAAGGCGTGATACCGGCCGACCGCGAGCTTGTGGATGCCATTGATATCCACCGGATCGAGCGGGTGCTGTTCAGTAACGGGCAGGAATTGCGGACGACCATACACTTGCCGTGTGCTGGTGTAGACAATGCGAACGTTGGGATTAAAGCGCCGGCAAGCTTCGAGCAGACAGAGCTGGCTGTGGCAGTTGACTTCCAAATCGGCAATCGGGTTCTGCATCGAATCCAGATGACTAACTTGGCCGGCCAGATTGAAAATAAAATCCTGACCGCGGACGGCTTGCGCGGTGTTTACTTCGTCGCGGAGATCACCGTGGTTGATGCGCAGGCGGTTTTCGTAACCGGTCAGGTTAAACATATTGCCACCAAAATTTGGCAGCTGCGCATCAAGCACTGTGACCAGCGCGCCGAGGTCGACAAGTTGGCGGGCGAGGTTACTACCGATGAACCCCAGTCCGCCAGTAATCAGCACCGACTTGCCGGTGAAATCCGGTAAGCTCATGACCCCGCCACCGGTGTAGTGCGCGGGGCTTGCCGGTGAGCCACCAAGTTCCACCACAATCCGGCCAGTTGCCCGGCAATCCGCCAGAGATGGCGGACTTGGAAAAACTGGCTTGTGCCGTAAGTCCGGTAGTAATGCGGCACCGGCACCTCAGCAATCCGGCAGCCGGCATCTTGAAGCTTCCGCACCAGCTCGACACAAATCGTGCCGGTGTCGGATTCCAACTGGAGACTGTCGAGCACACTGCGGCGCATTAACCGAAAGTCGCAGTCCACATCCCGCACGCGGAGACGGAAAGCCGTTTGCACAATCTCCCGGTACAGCCAGCCGAACACGCACCGGTACAGCGGATCGTGTCGGGCGATTTTATAGCCGGTGACGATGTCGAAGTCGTCCAGCCCAACTGCCAGCAGACGCAATAAATCGTGCGGATCATATTGCGCATCGCCATCGGTGTAAAACACCCACTCTTTCTGAGCCGCCGCAAACCCGGTCCGCAACGCCGCGCCGTAGCCTCGATTGCGGTCGTGATGCAACACACGCACCTGCGGATACCGGCGCGATAATTCCGCCAGCACGTCCGCCGTGTGATCTTGGCTACCATCGTTGACCACCAACACTTCGTAATCATCGGTGATGCGCGGCAACAATTGGAGCGCGGTGATCACCTGGCTACCGATCGTGCCGCCATCATTGCAGGCCGGAAAGAAAACAGTGAGCGATTTCAGATTCATTGGACCGGCTTTCGTGCTAACGCCAGCACACTCAGGCCCACCGGCAAATTGAACCGTCGCAACCACAGCTGCTCCAGACGTAGTAACCAAATCAACAACCAGTTCACCGGCCGTGCCACTTGGCGCACATCACTTGCCGCCGCTTGGTGGCGTTGCCACAACCGCCACACCACCGCCGGCACCAACAACGCGGCATTGGCATACGTAATTCGCACCGGCTGAAAACCGGCGGCGGTCAGTTTGCGGCGCAGTTCTTGACGCGAATACCTATGCCGCGTGTGCACTGCCGCATCGTGCGCACCGCGCAGCCAGTCCCCAGCCGGTACGCGCACTAGCAACCAGCCCCCCGGCCGCAACACGCGCGCACATTCCCGCAACGCCGCCGCATCGTCGCCAACCGCGTGGTGGTACAAAACATCAAATGCCGTCAGCATTGAAAAACTGCCGGCCGCAAACGGTACCGCGCCGATATCCGCCCGCACTAGTTGCCGGTGGTTGTACCGGCCCGCAAGTTGTACGGCCAACGGATGCCAATCCAATCCGCAAACGCGGCCAAATTCCGCCAGCCACTGCATTGCGCCGCCGGTTCCACATCCGGCATCCAGAATGCGGCCACCCGGTTCGTGCGGCAAACGCCGCAGCCAATCCACCGCAAGCGCCGCCATGCCGACGTGCCACCAGTGCGTCCGTTCTAGAGCCGCGAGATTGTGGTATTCAACGGCTTGCATCGTCAGCCACCTTTCCAGTACCGCGCCGTTCCCGTCGAAAGCGCCACCCGTAAAAACCAAACAATCCAAGCACGGTGCTACCGGTAATAACCGCGCCTAGAAAAAAACTCTTGGGCCGAAACCGTACGTCGAGCGTGCCGCTGCCCGCCTTGGGGATCACGATGCCTTTGAAGGCGACAAAGGCGTGAACTAATTGGAAGCGATGGCCTGTTTCATTCCGGACTTCCCAGCCGGGATAATAACTTTCCGAGACAAAAATGATACCCGGCGTGCGCGCGTGATAGCGGATTTGATAATATTCCGGTGAATGCTGAATCAATTCCACATCGCTCACCGCACCGGTTACCGGCGCCGGCAATGCGGTACTAAATTCCTCAGCCGAGACCGCCACAATTCGCCGGTAATCCAAGGCGCCGGTATCCAAATCGCGCAAAATCGCGGCATCAGAATCGTAGGGCCGGGCTGCCGCATAAAACACGACGCGCGGCAGACAAGACACTCGCTCTTCGCCCCTGACTGCGCCGGTTCTAGCGGTCCGATGTACCGCCAGTCCGACGTTTTGCAAATCGAGCATGGCCGTCGTGTTCGTCAATTGACGAAACCGCATAGTTTTTTGCAACGGCAGGTCGAAGGCCCCTTGGGGTGTCTCAAAATTTCGCTCCACTAGCGGGACAACCCGGTCCATTACGAATTGTCCGAACCGGCCGTCTTCGAGTTGAGCAAATCGGGTCGGGCCGGTGCGGCGCACCAAGTCTTGATATTTCTCAACTAGCCAGTGATTTATTTTGTAGTAGGCGGCAGGCGAAACTTCGCCCTGATAAAAAAAACCATACGCTTGGTAAAGATCAAAACACAACAACACCACCAACACGCAGCCACCAGTCCAGCGCCACAGGCGACTCTGGTGGCGCAAGCTCCACAGGCTCACAGCCAATCCCACAAACAACAGCCCAGCCGTCCAAACCTGTGTTTTGGCAAATGCCGCCAACGCGGCGGCGTTTAGCTCCGGATAAACCAGTGTGCAACACACCAACAAACCGCCGCCGACCAGCGCATACAACCCAACCCCCACAATCGCCGCCCGGCCAATGCGCAACCGCATCGGTCCGGTCACCGCATCCACCAGACACGCCACTAATATCGCCGCGCAACAATCCGCCACACCGGCCATCCGAGCCGGACTCCGAAACATTGCCACGCCGGGCAGCCAGTGGTAGAGCACATTGAACAGCCCACCATACCGACCCAACATGAACCACAGCGCCACCACCCAGCAAACCGCAAAAAACCTAGCTGGCGACGTGCGCCACGCCCGCCAGTTGCAACCCACCACCAGCAGCGCCAGCAACGACAATTGTCCAGCATACACACCAAACTCCCAGTAATACCACGCGCGCGCAGTGGCGGTGCGAGTTGTGACCTGCTCCTGACCCCAGAAGTTGTCATCCGCCGTAGTGCAATTACTGGTACCGAAAAAATTCGGCACCGCAACCTGAATCAGGTTGCGCAACGGTAGCGATTGCCCAGCCGCGCCGGTAAAGCCCATCGCCTGACGGGTGCTCAATTGCCAATGCTCAAACGTTGGTAAAATCAAAATCGCGCCAAGCAACAATACTGTGCCGAACACGCCAGCAATCCGCCAGCTTTCACCGGCGAGATCCCGCCCGATAATCGTCAGCGTCCGCGGCGTGCCCGAAGGCAATACGCGATACCGGTTGTACAACCAGTAGGCAATCACCAGATACGAGTTGTACAATGTCGACTGCGGAAAACCGGCGCACAATGATAAGAAAATGACCGCTGTCAGCCCAGCGTAATATTTAGCCCGGCGTGTAGCGACAGCCTTATTCACTAGCCACAGTTGCAACGGCAGCCACGCGTACACCTTCAACATCGGAAAGTGAATGATGTGCAGGACGGCAAACCCGGACAGACAAAACACCACGCTCCCCGCCCAGCACGCGAGCGGCCCGAGCCAGTGACTCTTGAGATAGCCGTACATCAACAGGCC
>JBAWWR010000127.1:0-6911 GCA_037146675.1 Verrucomicrobiota bacterium
CTTGCGTCAACAACAGCCTCGGCTTCGGCGGGCACAACGCCACCCTCATCATCAAGCACTGCGTGTAGGCCAGTATTTTCCGACGAGCTTGAAAAAGCGAATACCGTCTTGGACAGGACGGATGCGACTGACTCGATCGGGTAAATAAATCGTGCGAATTGGCAGGCTGACAATCTTGTGACCGGCGCGGCCGGCTTGAATCAGCATTTCCGTCTCCGTCTCAAATCGGGCTGTTGCTAGGTGTAAATCCGGTAAGACCGTTCGCGCCAACAGCCGGTAACCACATTGGCTGTCGGGAATCACCTGCCGGGCCAGCTTGCCGGTCACCCACGACATAAACTGATTGGTCCGCAATCGCAACGCCGGCATCCCGCGCGTGTCACTCATGCGGGAACCGATGACGATGCCGGCGCCGGTCTGCGCGGCCAGCGCAATGAACGCCGGCAACGTGTCCGGATCGTGTTGGCCATCGGCATCGAGAAAAACTCCGCAGCTGGCCGGCGACTGGCGCAAGTACTTCAAGCCGGTAATGATCGCGGCGCCTTTGCCGCGGTTCACGTCGTGCCGGATCACCGTCGCGCCGGCAGCAGTGGCAACGGCGGAAGTCGCATCGGTCGAGCCGTCGTCCACCACCACGACTTCACGGACGTGCGGTTGGGCGCGTTGAATGACGTCCGCGATTTGGCCGGCCTCGTTAAAAGCCGGAATCAGCGCCAGCGCCCGGTCATTCATTGGCTTGCCGATGCGACTCACCAAACGCCGCTGTGATTGCCATGCGCCGGTCGGTTTCGATATTCCAGAGGTCGTGGAATAAGAACCACTGTTCGCTATGGGCGCTAATCGCTTTTTCCATCGCACCGGCAATGCGAGCGGAAATGTCGTCCACGGAATCGCGGCGCCGGTCCGCCCAGATTGGTTCGCCGAACACGTACGAAAATTTATCGCCCGCCACGCGGACAGTAAACATTGGCAAGATCGGTGCGCCGGTCGTTAAGGCCAGCTTAGCCGGACCATCTGGCAATCGCGCCGGTTGCCCGAAAAAATTAACCGTGTGCCGGCCGCCGGTGTAATCCCGGTCGCCCATCACGGCCACAAGCTCGTTCCGCCGCAATGCCGCGAGGCACTCGCGCGCGGCGCGGCCAAATGGAATCGGGGTCACACCGCGTTTGTTGCGGTAGCTTTGATAGAGCGCGTTGACTTGCGGGTCCGGTTGCCAAAGGGCGACGACGTTGACCGGATACCCGCGCTGGGCCAGTGCGCCGGCGCCCAGTTCCCAGTTGCCGATGTGCGCGCTGAGGACGATGATGCCTTTGCCGTTGGCGAGTAAACCGTCCAGTACATTGGGCAATAGCCCGAAGTTGATGAGCCGGTCAACGTGGTCGCTGTCGAGGTGGAGGAAATGGAAAAAATCCACGAGGTACTTGGCGAAGTTGAGGAAATTTTCACGGGCCAGCGCCCGCAATGCGCGCGGCGATAACTCGGTGCCGTTGTGCTGGTGAATACGGCGGAGATTGTGAATGACCGCTTCCCGGCCGCGCCGGTCTAACAAGACGTACAGGTCGGCAAACCGGCGCGCGATTCCGTAGCCAACTTTGCGCGGTAAATACCGGGCGACGGCTTCGCCGAATTTGAGTTGGCGGTACTTCAGGCTCATGGCCGAGTGGCGCACAAACTCAAGATGTCCACTGCCGCATCGCGTGCGGCGTTGGGCCGGCCCAAGCTGCGGGCGGCTTCGCGCATCGCCCGGAGCCGGTCGGGATTGCGGAGAAATTCATCCACCAACTCGGCCACGTCCTTGGCTTTCTCGGCTTGGACCGCGACATTTTGAGCCAGAAGCAGGGAGGTGTTTTTTGCTTCCTGACCGGGAATCGGGTTGATGATGATCATCGGTAAGCGTTTGATGAGACATTCGGCGGTGGTGATGCCGCCGGGTTTGGTCACGACTAATTCGGCCGCGTCCATCAGCTCATTGACGTTTTCGACAAAACTAAAAATGCGCGTTTGATGACGGAGTTTGGCGCCCCGCCGTTCGAGGCGTTCGCGGAGTTCCTCATTCTTACCGGTCACAGCGACGATATAAAACGGCTGTGGCAACCGGTCGAGCTTACGGATCACCGACTTCATCGGCCCGAGGCCGAGGCTGCCGCCCATCAATAAAATCAGCGGCAAGCCGGGTTTCAAATCGAGCGACCGGTAAACCGCATCTTTATCGGTGGTGGTCAGAAATCGTTCCGACACCGGGATGCCGTGCACCCGAATGCGCTCCGGCGCGACGCCTTGCGAGATTAGCGTTCCGCGTGTGGCGTCGTTCGGTGTGATGTACAAGTCGACTTGATTGTGCGCCCAATACCGGTGCGCGACGAAATCCGTGAGCACGCCGACCAATGCCGGCAGCCGATTCCCTGTCTTCTGCTTCCACGCCGCCAACACGCCGCACGCAAATGCCTGCGTGCAGACGACTACATCGGGGTTGAACTCGCGCAAAACCTTTTCCATCTTTCGCGAATTCCCGCGGTTTAGTAAATCCCTAATCAAAACGGTCCGCTTTTGGAATGCGGGATTGTCGTACATCCACTCCCAGATTTCCGGTGCCGTCTTCAATGCGGCGAGGTAAGCTTTCAGCGTCATCTTCGACAATAGCGGATTCGCGTGGCTGAACGAATCCAGCAACATCGACTCAACACCGCCATTCAATTGCTGCGCCGCTGCCTCGACCGCGACGGCGGCGGCGTAGTGACCCGAATGTTTTGTGAGATAAAGAAACAGAATTCGCTGCTTCATACGCCGTCAGCATAACCAACCACCGGACAGCAGGTCAAGCTTCGGCTTGGCAGCATCGCGTGCCTGTGGCATCCTGCCGGCATGTCCGTCAAAGTCCTTTGTCTCACTCAAGGCCCACTCGCCGCGCCGTCCAGCCGGTACCGCGTCTATCAACTCCTGCCGCATCTCAAAACGCACGGCCTCGACTGCGTCGTCTCACCGGCCTTGGACGATGACACCTACCGGCGGCTCTACCAAACCGCCGGTGGTTCGCGACTCACTGCTTTCGCCGCGATCCGCCGCCAACGCCGGCAAGATTTGCAACGCGTGACAGATTTCGATGTCGTCTGGATTCAGAAAGGTATTTACCCCGGCTTATCTGCCAGCTTCGAACGCCAAATCGCCGCGCGCCGGCCGGTTGTGTTTGATTTTGACGACGCCATCTGGTTGCCCCGGCAAGGCGGGAATCCAATTTTGCGTCGCTTACACCGGGCAGGCACTGTGCAGGAAATTCTCCGCCGCGCCACCGCTGTCATTGCCGGTAACGAATTTCTTGCCGACTACGCCCGGCAATTTGCCGGCAACGTCACCGTCGTGCCGAGCGCGGTGGAGTTGGCACGGTACCGGCCCGGTGCCGGCACGACCGTCGGCTGGATTGGCAGTCGCTCAACATTGCCGTATCTGCGACCACTTGCGCCGGTGTTTCAGCAACTCGGCATCACGCCGCGTGTCATCGCGGCCGGTACGCCCAGTTTCCCAGCGGATTTTCGCCAATGGCAAATGGAGACGGAAGTGGATGAGTTGGCCGGCTTCGGCATCGGCGTGGCACCGTTGCCGGATAACCCGTGGGAACGCGGCAAATGCGGCGTGAAAATTCTGCAATACATGGCGTGCGGTCTGCCGGTGGTCGCTTCACCGGTCGGCGTGCAACGCGAGTTGGTGCGCGATGGCGTGACCGGTTTTCACGCGACGACGCCCACCGAATGGCGCGACCGGCTCCAGCAACTTCTCGCCGACGCCGCACTCCGGCAACGGCTCGGCGCAGCTGGTCGTGATTTGGTGGCGCAATGTTACGATGTGCCGGTGGCGGCGGCGCGAGTGGCGAAAGTGCTGCTCGCAGTCTAGCTTCGAAAAATGGTGGGATGGTGGGCGTGACAGGACTTGAACCTGTGACCTTTCGGGTGTGATCCGAACGTTCTAGCCAACTGAACTACACGCCCAACCGTTATGTTGCCGCACACTACCAAGCGTTCCAGCAACTTGCAAGTCGGCATCTTGACACGCATGGTGGCATCTGCTACATATCTCCATAGTGAATCGCAACCTTAACCTATCGCTAGCGTTGTTGGGTCTGCTGCTTGAGCGGCAGGCAGTGGGTTAAGGTCTGCACTAGGAAAACGAACCCCACTGTCGCCGTAAGCGATGGTGGGTTTTTTGTTTCCCGGCATCGTGAGCGGCGCAAAAGGAAAACATGAATGACCAAGTCCTGATTTTCGACACCACTCTCCGCGACGGCGAGCAATGCCCCGGCGCGTCCATGAACACCCGCGAAAAGCTGGAAGTTGCCCGGCAACTCGCGCGGCTCAAGGTGGACGTCATCGAAGCCGGTTTCCCGATTGCCAGCGACGGCGATTTCGAGGCCGTTCACGCCATTGCCGGCGAAATTGACGGTCCGCGCATTGCCGGTCTGGCCCGGTGCGTGGACAAAGATATTGACCGCGCCGCCGCCGCCGTCAAACCCGCCGGCGACCGCGCGCGCATCCATGTCTTTCTCGCCACCAGCGCCATTCACCGGCAATACAAACTCAAGATGGCCCAGGACGAAATCGTCAAACGCGCCGTCGAAGGCGTTCAGCGCGCCCGCGGCCACGTCAAAGATGTTGAGTTCTCGCCCGAAGACGCTTCCCGGACCGAGCCGGAATTTCTGGCGCAAGTTACCGAGGCCGTCATAGCCGCCGGCGCCACGGTCGTCAACATTCCTGATACCGTCGGTTACGCCGTGCCGCACGAATATGGCGTGCTCATCAAATATCTTTTCGAACACGTGAAAAACATCCGGCAAGCCGTCATCAGCGTCCATTGCCACAATGACCTCGGCCTCGCCGTTGCCAATTCGCTCGCCGCCGTCGGCAGCGGCGCCCGGCAAGTCGAGTGCACCATCAACGGCATCGGCGAACGAGCCGGCAATGCTTCGCTCGAAGAAATTGTTATGGCGCTCAAAACACGCAAAGACGCCTTCGGTGGTTTTCAAACCGGCATCGACACCAAGCAACTCTTCCCGGCCAGCCGTCTCGTCAGCCACATGACCGGGATGATCGTCCAGCGCAATAAAGCCATCGTCGGCGACAATGCGTTCTCGCACGAAGCCGGTATTCATCAACACGGCATGATGCAGAACCGCGAGACCTACGAAATCATGCGCGCCGAGGATGTCGGCCGCTCCAGCGAGCTCACGTGGGGCAAACACATGGGCCACCACGCCGTCCGCCAGAAGTTGGAAACGATGGGCTACAAACTCAGTGACGACGAAATTCGTCGCATCACCGACCAAGTCAAGACGCTCGCCGACAAAAAGAAATCCGTTTACGACGAAGATGTCCGTGCCATCGTCGAAGGTCAATTCACCGAAGTGCCGCAGGTTTGGAAACTCGATTACCTCAGCGTGATGACCGGTGTCATTCCGACGGCCACCGTCCGCCTCCTCCAAGCCGGGCAAACCGCACCGACGAACGATGCCGGCACCGGCGACGGCCCGATTGACGCGATGCTCAAAACGGTGGACCGCATTACCGGTACCAAAGGTAGCCTCGTGGATTACAGTGTTGGCAGTGTCACCAAAGGCAAAGATGCCATCGGCGAGGTCAGCGTCCGCGTCGAGTTTACCGGCCGGATCGTGACAGGGAAGGGGACGAGCACCGACATCATCGAAGCCAGCGCCCTCGCGTACCTGAACGCTTTGAACCGGTATCTCGACGAACAGCGCCGGCGGGTAGACACAGAAAAACCGACGCTGTGAACGTTCTGTTGTTCATGGCCGACGAGCATAATCCGTTATACTCGTCGCCCTATGGCCACCGGCAGGTGGACACGCCGAACATGCAGCGGCTGGCAGCTGCCGGCACGGTGTACGAGAATGCGTACTGTCCGTCGCCGCTGTGCGTGCCGGGCCGGAGCGCGTTCCTGTCGGGTCGGCGTGTTCATCAGATTCAGCAGTACAACAATTGCCAACGCATCCACCACGAGCATCCCGGCTATGGCGGCGTCTTGGCCAAACAAGGCATTCACACGGCGTACATCGGCAAACTGCACACGTACAATGCGAGCGAGTTCTTTGGTTTCTCCGAGATGTTCAGCAGGGAGGCGGCCAAGGACGGTGACGGCTGCCTTAGTCGGCAACCACTCGCGATCCGCCACGACGCAGCCGCCCGGTTCACTGACTTCGGCCCACGCGCCGCGGCGTTTCGTGATGACACAGCCAATGTTGACCGGTGCCTGCGTTGGTTGCAAGAGACTGCGCCTGGCCTGAACAAGCCCTGGCTGTTTGTGCTCAACACGCTGGCGCCGCACTTCCCGCATCACGTCACCCAACCGCTCTGGGACAAGTACGCTGGCGATCTGCCGGCGTATGGGCTCGACCGGGCGCGGCATCCGTATGCGGACGATTTACGGCAACATTTCCAAACCGACCGAATCACCGAAGAACAGATTCGTGGCCAGCGTCGGGCCTATCTTGGCTGTGTGGATTGGGTGGATCAACAACTCGGCCGTGTGCTCGACACGTTAGCGAAGACCGGTCAGCTCGACGACACCGTGGTGATCTACACGTCCGACCATGGCGAAATGCTCGGCAAGTTCGGAATGTGGTGGAAGTGTAGTCTTTACGAAGACAGTGTGCGAGTGCCGCTGATCATTTCTGGCCCGGGTTTCGGCGGTGGGCAGCGCGTCACTACGCCGGTGGACCTGCTGGATCTCCAAGCCACGCTGTTCGACATTTTCGATGCGCAACGCCCAGCCGACTGGGTTGGCCAACCGCTGCTGAGCATCGCGTCGGACCGGACCGTCTTCAGCGAATACCACGGCCACGGCACGCGGGCGAGCAGCTATCTAATTCGGAAAGGCGACTGGAAGCTGATCTGGTGCGCGGCGGCGCC
>JBAWWR010000128.1:0-6702 GCA_037146675.1 Verrucomicrobiota bacterium
GCGATCTGCTGATTGTTCAGGCCCTTGCCGAGCGCTTCCAAGACCTGAAGTTCCCGGTCGCTGAGTGACTCCAGCTCCGCTTCGGGCGAGGCAAGTTTTCGATTTCCGTCGGTCGCTTGCTGGATCAAGAGCGATGCTTGCCGGTCGCTGAGGGCGATGTGCCCGGCGAAGATCCGGTCAATGGCCGCCATGATGCCGGTGATCGGTGTGTCTTTCATCAAGTAACCGCGCACACCGGCTTTCAGCAGGCACGGGACATAGACCGATTCGTCATAAACCGAGAGGACGAGGGTGAGCGGCAATTGTTTTTCCGCCTGCAGCCGGTCGATCAGCAGCCAGCTATGGCCGTCAGTCAGACTGAGATCCAACACCATCAGGTCCGGTGGCGCGGCAAGAATCATCTGCCGGGCCTGGGCTTGGGAGGTCGCTTCGCCGCAGACGAATAGATCCGGCCGGTGATTGATGGCATCGCACAGACTTTTGCGGACCAGCTGATGGTCGTCCACCACCAGGATGGATTTCTTTTTAATTGTGGAAGTTTTCATAGCGTTTTCTCGGGGCTGGCGGCGGTAACAGGAACGGTCAACTGCGCTGTCGTGTGGCCGGTGTTGGAGTTCAACGTGAAGGTGCCACCCAGCAAGCGGGTCCGCATGGCGATCTGTTCGAGCCCCAGTCCGGGCCGGGGTTCCGGCTGGGCGAGCGGGCGACCGTCGTTCGTGACGGAAATGACGATGCCGGTACCATTGCGGACAATATCAATCCACAGGTGGGTGGCCTGCCCGTGTTTGACGGCGTTGCCGCAGGCTTCCCGGATGATCCTGAAAATGTGTTCGGTCGGTTGGGCAGGAATCCCGGTCGGCCAATCGGCGCAATTCAACTCCACGGCAATGCCGAACAGTCCTTCCAGCCGGTGCGCCAGTGCGGCGAGCGATTCCGGGAAGTTCTGGGCGTCGAGGTCGCGCATGGCGATTTCGTGAGCGGTTTCCCGGGCCTGTTTCGCAATCTGCGCCACTTGGTCGGACAGGCCGGCCAGTTGGGCCTGCTGGGCAGCGGTGGCGGGCTGGATGGCGGCGACCGTCCGGGTCAGGGCAATCAGATCCTGGCAGAGCGTGTCGTGGATTTCTTCGCCGATTCGGCGGGATTCGCTCTCGGTGGCGGTGAGGGTTTGGGCGACGGCCGCGCGCAGTTCAGCCTCGCGGCTGGTAATGAGTGCTGCGAGCCGCTCGTTGCTGATGCGCAACTCTTCCTGCGCCGTCTTCAATCGGGTGATATCGTGGGCGACGCCGACGTAGGCCAGGATGCGGCCGGCCCGGTCCTTGACCGGCCGGATGCTGGAGGTGTGCCAGAAGAGGGTTCCGTTGGCGTGAATGACCCGGTATTCGATGCCGGTCTGGGTTTGGCCGGTTTGCACGATCCGCTCTAGAAACGCGAAACAGGCCGGGTGATCCGCCGGGTGCACAAACCGACTGAAACTCTGGCCGGCGACGGATTCCACCGGATGGCCCAGCAGTCGCGGCCAATTGGCGGAGACGTAGGTCAGCAGGCCGTCCGGCGTGATGGTGTAGATGATGGCCTCAGCGTGATTGAGCAACAATTCGTTCCGCTCCTCCACGTCGAGCAGAATGGCGGCGCGCAGCTTGAAGCGGAACAAGGCGGCCGCCACCGCCAGTAGGAGTGCACCGCTGGCGTACAAACAAAAGCAAAGGAAGTGGAACTGCACGCGGAAAACCTAGCACCCCGCAGGGCACCACTGCAACACCGGGATTGTTCCAACCGCCCGCCGGCACGGCTTACAAAATGCTGAATTTGTAGGCCTCGGCTTACACGATTTTCATCCACGTGGACTACAGACAAAAATTTCCGTAACCGGTATTCTGGCCAGCGTAACAAGTGTTGGTAACCCGGTCCCGTGAGGAAACGCCAGCACCCGAAGTGAACTAGAGGAAAATATGACTACAACAAAATTATCACGCTTGGCTCTGTCGCTGGTTGTCACGCTACTGTTACTAGGGTTTTCTCCGGTGCTATCTGCCGACACAATTCTGGAGATTTCGCAGCCATCTTGGGATTTTAGTTTCAATGACGCATCGGGTTGGCAATCCTTTACCGTCACCGAGAGTTCAAAATTGACGACATTTGGATTTTTGTTAAACGGCGTTTATGGCGCTGGGACCAAGCCGGGCACTCTGAAATTGTGGGCGGGCGAAGGGACCACAAACTTCATTATGGAAGTGGCAGCCAATGATGTCCTAGCAGGTTCCGGCCCTTACGATGGGGTGGAATTCTTCCAAGGTGACTTTGGCGGTGTGGGTCTGAATTCAGGGCAATATACTGTATCTTTTCAGTGGACTCACGACTGGCTTAGTATCCCGGGAACACGTCTCAAAGATTCATATGCTGGTGGGAAATACAATGGGTCTGGGAATGGGGATGGTGACGGGCTTTACGATTACGATTTGGCATTTTTCACCCCAGGTCTAGGTTCTATCTTTGACAGTGGCGGTAGTGCCGTTGGTGGCGGTGGTGGCGATGTCTCTGCCGTCCCCGAGCCCTCCTCGTTCGCTATGCTAGCTATCGGAGGTTTGGTTCTGGGCGGGTACGCGTGGCGGAAGAAGCAACGCACCGCATGAAATCAAGCCGGCTCCAGCACTACTCGCCGGTATAGCCCATCTTCTTCCACTGCTGCCGAGAGCGGGCGAGCACTTTGGCGTCAATCTTAACCGGGCCGAGAATGCTGGCCGGTGCCTGGCCGTTGCCGGTGCCGTCCGGCCACGGCGACCAGTGGTCGTTCTCAAATTGCCGGCGTGAGGATTCTTTCTTGAAATCCGGCACCGCAAATGGCGCGCCATTTTCGAGCGCGCTTTTCCAGGCGAGGATGCCGACACTGCTCATTGCGACACCCCGGTACACATCGAGGTAGGGTTGCCGGCCGGTCCGAATCGCCTCTGCGAAATAGAAGTTCGTCCAGAAATCGCCGCCGCCATGACCGGCTTTTTCGGCGAGGTCGGCGTGTTCGGGCCAATTTGGGAAATACGTGCGGTCGTGGTCGATGGTGTTTTTTTGATCCCACGGATCGTGCCAGACGCGGACGTTGCCGGGGCCGAAATAGCCAACACCCCGCGTGGTTTCCATCCCGCCCCGCGAGCCGTGGACCCGGTACCAGTTGCTGTGGCCTGGCAACCACAACCCAAAGATGCGAAAGACGGCGCCGTTGTCCATCCGGCAGAGGATGACCGAGCCGGGATCGTTATGGCGTGGCAATTGGCGGGTCACCTCCGGCAAGGCGATGCCGAGGCCGTTGACGCTCATCGGCATGGTGTCGGTGATGTACATCAACGGCGCCAGCGCGTGGGTGCAGTAGTAGGTGGAGGGAATCCAGTTCCGCCAGTGTTTTGTGCCGGGGGCGATGCCATTGATGCCGGTAATGTCCATCGGATGATTGTATTCACCTTCAGCATACGTCACCCGGCCGATTTCACCGGTCTGATAGACGCGGTGCATTTCCATGTTGAACACCGTGTACGGATAATTCTCCGCCAGCATGTAAATTTTCTTCGACTTTTCAACCTCTCGGCACAGCGCCACGCCTTCTGCCAGCGTGGTATTGCAGGCGGTTTCGCTCAGCACGTGTTTGCCGGCGCGCAAGGCTTTGATCGCAAACGGCGCGTGCTGGTGGAAATAATTCGCCAGCACCACCGCGTCCATGTCGTGCTCCAGAAATTTGTCGTAGTCGGTGTACGTCGCCACATCGAAGCTTTTGCCAGCTTGTTTGAGCTTGTCCTTCCACGTGTCGCACAGCGCGACCAACTTCATCCCCACCAATTCGCTCGCGCCCTTGGCAAAACTCTGGCCGCGGCCAACCCCAATTACGCCCACTCGAATCAATTTCTTCGCCATAATTAATCAGCCTCCTCGTCAAACGCTTTTTTCGAAATCGTATGAAAAACCCACAAGCCGATCAGATACACCGGCCATGATAACGCCAGCGCCACCGGCACGCCCACGTGCGGTTGCCACAGGCGGATACTCGCCATCATCGGCACCGCGATCACCATCACCCATGGGATTCGGCGCACGTTCGTCCACAAACTGTGCCGGGCCTCATATGTCGCCACCAGGCCCACCATGGGAAACATTGTTGTAAACCCACCCAGTTGCCGTTTGACTTGCACCAGCCCGACAATCACCAGCGCAATCGCCGGGAACTTGATCCACACCGGCAACGGCGTCCGGTGATGCGGTTCTTCCCGGTACGGCAACCACCGAATCAACGCCACGCTCGCCGCCAACGTCACCAGCGACGCACTCCAAAACGCGATATCACCGGTCAGCGACAAGCGCGCAATCCCCACGCCAATCAAACAATAGCCGGTCACCGCCAGCACAATTGCGAGCAGGATTGGTATCCGATACCGAACCCGCAATGCCCACGCCGCGATCGTGTAGCCAAACAGCGCCGCCATTGCCACGACATTCGTCGCGTCCACCGGTTTCCCAACCGTCAGCACCGCAAACGTGAATGGCACCGGCAACATCAGCATGAAAGCTTTGTGTTCCGGGTTGCGCAGGTAGGCGACAATGGTGCCCATCGTCGCCACCGTGAGGACCAAGGCCCAGTCCCAGCCGTTCATGCCCGCCTCGCCGGCCGGCGCACCCGCCGCAACAATCGCATCCCGTTGTCCCAAAAGATTCCGTGGACTTCCCGGCGCTTCAGCCCGGCCAGTTCCGCCGCCCACCGGATCGCCAGACAAATTTCCAACGCCATAAATGTCGCGTGGATGTCGCCGGCCATACGAAATGCACTCGGCGCATAGCCCGGCAAGACCACATCCACCCAATGATCCATCACCTGCACCCGCCGGCCGCGCATCGCCGCCACCGGGAAATCCGTCGCAAACAACAATCGGCCCGGTCCGATTTCATTCAGCGCGATTTGTAAGCAGATCGGATCCATCACCATCGAAGTGTCCAAGCTGACATTTGGCAAATTACGCAACGCGCCGATCGCTGCTTTCATCTCCGCTGGCCCGTAACACCGGCCGCAATGCGCCAACACGATGGAAGCATCCGGACACTCACGCGCCAGCCAACGCACCCCCCGCTGCACCACCGGATCCGCCAACCGACCCGAACGTGGAACGTGCAACATCACTACTAACCGGCGTTCATTCGCCACCGCCAATTCGGTCGGTCCAAGCATTTCTTCAATACGTTTGTCTCCGTATTGATCGCCCAGCCAATTCATAAAAACTTTGAAGCCAAGAAATCCGCCGGCATCCAGCGCCTGTTCGTAACGCTCACGGCTGATGCCGAGGTCCGGTCCGGCGACTACAAACGGGTGCAGATTCTTATGCCGGCGCGCGGCCGCAGCGACGAAGGCCGTATCTTTTTCCCAATCCGCAACCGGTGTGGGATAGCCGAAGCAGACTGCGTGATATTCCCGGTCTGGAAAACACAGGCGCCCGTCCGCCAACAGCTGGGTGGCCGGGTACTCCGGCTGCGTGACCATATACCGGCTGCCCTTCTTGCCGGCCTGCCACGGCACCGTTGTCCAATTCTTCGCCGACCAAATGTGCGTGTGAAAATCCAACACCTGCGCCGGCAACAGCGGCGCAATTTCTCGCCGGTAAAACGGCCAATCGACTTGCTCGCAGCGCTGTTTCTCGGTCATTAGATTATCTGGAGGCCCAGCCCTGCAAACCGTGCAAACGCGCTCACAGCTTCCGCTTTCGCGCCATACACCAGCGCGCTATGATGCGTGCCGCCGTGCCGGGAATATTCCTCTAGGAATTTCGCCACCGGTTGGTTTGGTCGCATCCAACCGCGGACAATATTTCGCATATCCTCGCGCTTCGAGTCGCCCAACATCTTGACCGGCGCGACGAGCAAATCGAAACTGTTCTTCGGTCCCGGCACCAGATTCACAAACACCGCCGGTCCCGGCTTGAGCGCGCCGACAATCGCCGCCGTGTGCGTGCCGAGAAATTTGAAATCGCGCAACGCCAAGCGCGGCTTGCCGGCGACAGTTTCTGGATTGATCTCGCCCATGTGCGACAAAAAGAGCGAGTCACCCCGCCAGTCGCTACAGAAAATTTCCGTGAATGTCGTCGTGCCGAAGCCGGTTGCCAATGCGCCAACCAAGCCACCGGTCAGCGTGTCGCCTTCGCCGCCAAACCCAATCCCTCGCGCCATCGCCTTGGAAATTTCCGCAAACGGCATGGCCGGCGAATTCGCCTTGTCGAAAATCTGAAAGTTCACACTGAAGCCGGTATAATCTTTCGCGCCCAGCAACCGGCGCAAACCAAGTCCGGCTAATGTCGCGTGCCGGTGCAACTCCGGCTTCACGCGCACATCGTAGCGTTGCCGGTCGAGCGCCATCTCCGCCTCAACCTCTGCCGGCTTCACCGCCCGAATCGCGCCGGTCAGTTCCGCAAGGCCGACTTGCTCTACGCAAATCCCGAGTGCCCGCCGCAACGCTTCCGCTTCCACCGCAAAATCGCCCATTCCTTTGAACGACGGTCCCAGCCGCAAGGCCCGCGCCCCACGGAACCGGCGCGCCGCCACCGCTGCTTCCGCCAGATTCGCGACACGCTGCAAGGCGTCCGACTCCGTCAAATGCCCGGCCACGATTTCAAACTGCCGGCCGTACCGTCGGAGCAGCGACGCCAAATCCATTACGCCGTGCACGCCGTGGTTGTACAT
>JBAWWR010000129.1:0-6643 GCA_037146675.1 Verrucomicrobiota bacterium
CGGTCGCCTTCTTTGCGCACCGTGCCGGCGACCGTGCCGGTGTAGCCGAGTTGTTGTGCCAACTCCACACAGCGCGCCGCGTCGCTGGGCGCCACGTAGACAGCGAAGCCGACACCCATGTTGAACGTCCCGTACATTTCGCGCGTGTCGAGCTGCGCGGTCTTGGCAATCAAATCGAAAACCGGCTGCGGTGCCGGCACCTTTTCAATCCGGTAAACAAATGGCGCGTCCAGCCGCATCAGTTTCCGCCAACCGTGCCCGGTCATATGCGCCGCGTAATGCAATTTGATTCCGGCCTGTTGGCACGCCGCGACATACTGAACGTAAATCACCGACGCATCCAGCAACGCCTCGCCGTAACCGCGTCCGTCTGAAAGTTTGGTCTGATAACCTTCCGGTAACCGGTCCGCCAGCGCCCGGCATAACGTCAGCCCGTTGGTTTGCACACCGGAACTGGCGAGGAAAATTATCGCGTCGCCGTCGCGCACGTCGCCGGCAATCCGCAAAGATTTTGGTGCGATGCGGCCCAGCGCCGAGCCTCCGAGCACCACCGTGCCAGGTGTGATCATGCCGGTAAGCGTTTGTGTTTCGCCACCGCTCCAGACCGCACCGGCTTGCCGGCAACCTTCGGCAAAACCATCCGCGAGATCGCTAGCGCGACGTTCATCGGTGAAATAGGCGCTGTCGCCGACTGCGGCATACATCGCGATGCTGACCGGCAATGCGCCGACCGCACACAAATCGTTGGCGATGGTGGCGACGTCATCGATAGCGACATTCCGGTACAAACTCTGGCCGGTTGATTTGTAAAGCGCGTCCGCAACGAGAATCTTAGTGCCGAGCGCTTCCTCGACGTGCGCGAGATATTCGGTCGGCGTTTCGACGAGATAGGCGCTTTCGCCGCGAATGCCGGCTGGTTCAGTCGCGCCATGCCGGGCGAGATTGCCGGTGGTCGTACCGGCAGCGCGTTGACAAGCGCGTTTGAACTTGTCGAGCACATCGTAATCAACTCCCGCCGCTTTGTAATTCAGAGTAGTCACGTCGGTAGTGTGCGAAAATCTTTCCAAAAAAGCAAGTTGCCGGCGCATTTAGTTCGTGAACTCCTGGCTGGCTTCGTGGTATTTCGGAGGTGTGATTACGCATTTGCACGGCCAACTCGCCGAAACTTCGCCGACGCGCATCGTGGTGGACTGCCACGGGGTCGGCTACGAGGTGTTCATACCGGTGTCGAGCTACGCCAAGTTGCCGGCAGTCGGCGCAGAAGTGAAACTTCTGATCCATCACCACGTCAACGGGCAGGACGGCACGCAACAGCTTTTCGGTTTCGCCACACCGGAAGAACGCGAAATGTTCTTACTGCTAATCAGCATTTCCGGTATCGGCCCGAAACTCGGGTGCAATATTTTGTCGAGCAGCTCCATTAACGGCTTGCGCAACGCCATCGCCGCCGGTGACACCAAGACGCTTTCGGCATTGCGCGGCATCGGCAAAAAGACCGCCGAGCGGCTCGTCGTCGAGTTGAAAGACAAAGTCGGTGAGGCTACCGGTGTTGCCGGCATCACATTGGTCACGAGTAATCCGAAGTTGGCCGACGCCGCTGCTGCCTTGGTCTCGCTCGGGTACAAACCAGCCGATGCGCAGAAAGCCATCGCGGCGGTGACCGACAAAGCTGCAACCGTGGAAGAGTTAGTCCGTGCCGCGTTGCGCCAAGTGTAAGCCGTATTCAGTCGCGCAACTTATCCGATTGACGAGTCGCTGCTGACTGGCTAGAGTCTCTTCAAACCTTGTGTGGCCAGGAATGGAGACGAGTTATGTCAATTTTGGCCACGGTGGAACCCACCGCAACGTTAAACACGTTGCCGAGCGATGATGTCCGCGCCATTATGTGGCGTTTTGCGGACCGGTATGAATTGCAGATGTTGGTGCAATCCTCTCGAAGCGTCGCGCGCGGACCAGTTGCGCGACTAGTCGCCGAAGGTGCGCGTCTTTCCCACGACTGGACGCCGCGCAAAAACGAACTCCTCAAAGCTTACGATGACGCCGGTCTGACCTCCGCCTTCATGGATCCCGCGCATGGCGGTTACATCGAAGGCCCGAAGAATTTCGTCCACGCCCTCATTGTTTACGAGTTATCGTGGGTCGATGCCGGCGCTGCGACCGGCGCGATGGCCGGCGACCTCGCACTCGCGCCGATTCACGAACGCGGTACAACGGAACAACGCGATTTTTATATGACCAACGCCTGTCCGCGGCCGGGCCATAAGACGTGGCGTGGTGCATTTGCGTTGACCGAACCGCTACCGTATGTCGGCGTCGAGACCGGCCTACTCAATGGCAAGGTGCGCGTTGCCGAATGGAAAGACGGCCAGGAACCGATGCTCCAAGTCGACAAGCGCGGCCGGTTCATCACCAACATGGGCTACGCCAACTTCGTCACTGCCGCCGTCGAGACCGCCGATCCGCGCATTAAGTCGAGTTGCATGATCATCCTCCACGATGACGATCCCGGCACGTGGGATCGCGGTACACCGACGAAGAAACTCGTCCACCAACTTTCTTCGACCACCGATCCGGTCTTGAGCCTCAAGGTGCCGGCCAGCCGCATCATCGGTGGCTATACAATCAAAGACGGCGTCATCATCCCGAACTACGATCACGGCCAAGTCATCGAAGCCGTGTTCCGGCGCACCCGCGTGACAGTCGGCCTGATGACTGCGGCGAAACTTCTTTCCGCTGTCGAGCCGGTGATCCGCTATCAACGCAGTCGTTTCCGCGGTGGCGAAAGCGCCAAACCGGGCAGCCCCCGGTACGACCTCGGCCTGCAAACGAAGGAAGACGCGCTCCACCGGCTCAGCGACATCTGGGCAACCGGCGAAGCTGCGGCCTCGCTCGGTTTCTACACCGCGCAGTTGTTCGATGAAATCGACTCGCTCGAACGCCAGAAAGACGCGACGTTCCGGGAGCGCAAACTTACCGGGCGCACCGCATTCAAGGAAATTCAAAAACTCGAAACGGTCGCGCTGGAATTGGTGAAGGCAGCCGGCGACGCTGCCGGCGAAAAGACTGATGACCCGCTCGTCAAATTTGTGCTGCTCGACTCACTTGGTAACGTGTTCTGCCCGGCGACCAAGCTCTGGAATACCGGCCACGGCGCAAACACCATGCGCGAGGCCGTCAGCTTGATGGGCGGCTACGGGATCACCGAAGATTGCCCAGGATTCCTCGGCCACAAGTGGATGGATGCGCAGCTTGAAGCGACGTACGAAGGCCCGGAAGCCGTCCAGCGCCGGCAACTCTCGATCACGATGACCAACGAGTTGTTTCTCGCACAATTCCAGAATTGGACCGTCGGCATGCGCGTCATCGCCTCGTCGCACCCCGGCACCGGCGCGTGCACGCTCGCGACCGCGATGCAGATGTGGCTCTGGACGCTCCGGCATCTGCAAGAAGCCAAAGACGCCGATGGCGCGAAGTTGTACACGAGCAACCGGCAAGGCGTCACGTTCCCGCTCGCCGACGCGCTCTGCTGGATTCTCGCGGCCCGGCAATTCATCCTCGACACGCTTGAACTTGAACGCAAAGGCCCGGCGAATCCGACCGTCGCGGAAGGTCTCGCGGGCACGTTGCAATTCTACACCGACCTCTGTCACGTGCAGAGCGCCCGCGCCGCCGGCGAAGTCGGCCGCATCTGCGCCGAGTTGGTGTTCGGCTACAACCGCCATCCCGCGTGGACCGGCGAAGCCTGCGCCGCCTGTTACCTAAGCGCCGATCTCGACGCGCTCGAAGGCCTCATCCCCGGCATCGCCAGCAGCGCCCGCACGTACGGTGACGTGACCGAACCCGGCCACGAGCACGCCGACAAAGCCGGCCCATGCGTCTGCTTCGAAGGCTTCGAAGCATTTACAAAGATGCGCATGCGGATGGACGGCTGCCTGACCGGCGCCCGGCTTGCGAAAGATCGCGCCGCCGAATCGCTCCAAAAGGTGATGATCCCTGAGGCGTTGGACTATCCGCTGTGAGCGAGGTTGAACGCCAAACGATGGACGTGGACATCGTCTGCGTCGGGTTCGGCCCAGCCACGGGTGGATTTCTGACGACGTTGGCCCGGCAACTCCCGTTGCCGGATGGCACGGTGCCGCAAGTCATCTGCTACGAACGCGCCGACGATGCCGGCTTCGGCGTGTCGGGCGTGGTGACGCGCGGACGTGGCATCAAAGCCAGTTTTCCGGAACTCGACCCAACCCAGATTCCGATGTGCGCGCCGGTCGCCGAGGAAAAAGTGCTTTACCTCCTCGATCCGCACGGCGCGAGCCGCCGGTCGCTGACACTCCGCGCCGCCGATAAACTTTTGCAACCACTGGCTAAGAATTCCGCCTTTGAGTTGCCCTACATCCCGCCCTACCTGCAGAAACACGGCGGGCTCGTGATGTCCATCGGCCAGTTCAACTCTTGGGTCAGCACGCAGTTGATGGGAACCGGCATGGTCCAGATCTGGCCCGGCACGCCGGTTGCACAGCCGCTGGTCGAGAGTGACAAGGTCGCCGGCGTGCGTCTCGTGGATCAAGCCACGGCTCCCGGCATGGACATCCGCGCCGCACTGACCGTTGTCGGCGATGGCCCGGTCGGGCCGGTTGGTCGGCAACTCGATGAGAAATTCGGTATGCCGGCAGGCCATCACAAACACGATTACGCGGTCGGGATGAAGTTCGTCGTCAACTTGCCGGAAGGTTGCCCGCTCAAACCCGGCACCGTGCTGCATACGCTCGGCTATCCCGAGCCGGAGATTTTTGGCTTCCTCTACGTTTACCCCGACAACGTCGCCTCGCTCGGGATCTTCGTCCCGTCGTGGTTCGACTCGCCGGTGCGCACCGCCTACCGGTATCTCCAACACTGGATGCTGCATCCGTACATCTGGCGTTACCTCAACGGCGGCACGCTCCGTTCGTGGGGCGCGAAAACCATCGGTGAATCCGGCAAACACGGCGAACCGCATCTGGCCGGTAACGGTTACGCGCGCATCGGCGAAGGTTCCGGCAGTACAAACGTTCTCACTGGCTCCGGCTTGGACGAAGCCTGGGCCACCGGCGCGCAGCTCGCCGAAGCCGTTGTTGAATTGCTGAAGGAAAAGAAACCGTTCACGAAAGAAAATCTCGAAGCGACCTACGTGAAACGGCGCCGGGAGAGCTGGGTCGAGCAAGAAGGGCGCGTCGCCGAACACGCCCGCGATGGTTTCCATGCCGGCATGGTTACCGGCATGCTCGGCATGGCGCTGGCCGGTGCGACCAACGGCAGAATCAATCTACCGGTCGAACCGCGGCCTGCCGGCGAGCACACGCCGAGTCTGAATGAATATTACCGGGACCGCATTCCTGTCGCCGAGCTCGAGAAGATTCGCAAGGAGTGTGCAGCCAAAGGCGTCTCGGCGCACAACGAGTTGATGAATCGCATCGGCTGGCCGGTAATTCCATTCGATGGCAAGCTGCTGGTGTCGCATCAGGACGCATTACTAATGGGCGGTAAGGTGCAAGCCCCGGCCGGCTACGCTGACCACGTTGCGTTTTTATATCCGGACCTGTGTGAGCAATGCGGCACGCAGATTTGCGTTGAGGTCTGCAGTGGTCAGGCAATCACGCCCGGTGAAAAAGGCGTGCCGGCGTTTGACCGTGAGAAATGTATTCATTGCGGTGCGTGCATGTGGAATTGCGCCACGCCGCATCCGGAAGACCCGAGTCGGACTGTCTTGGAATTTCGCGCCGGGCCGGGTGGTTTGCATTCAGCCGAGAACTAAGGAGAACTATGAGCTATCAGATTGTCGTCTGTGGAAGCATCGTCCCGGATCCGCTCCAAACGCTAGAGCCGGTTACCGGACTGACCGGGCCGGCGTTGAAGAATGAGATGATGTTGCCGTCGGTGCTCGACCCGTGGGCGTGGCACTCGTTATTTGAAGCGGCGAACCTCGCGAAGAACGCGCCGGGCAGCAAAATCTATCTCGTCAGCGTCGCGCCGAAAGCCAAGCTGCAACAGGTTATGATGACCGTCGGCCAGAAAGTGCCGTTCGAACTGATTGCGGTGGACGGACCAGCGAGCGGATTCACCGACGCGGCCGAGATTGCGCCGTTGTTGGCCGACGCCATCAAGGGTATTCTCGGTCTCGACCAGTCGCAGTTGCTGGTGTTCGGTGGTTGGGAATCGGCATCGCGCGGTGCCGGTTCAACGATGCAGATTGTCGGCGAGTTACTCGGCATTACGAATCAATTTCAAGGCGTGGATAAACTCACCGTCGGCGCCGACGGATCGTTGGAGATTTTGGAGCGCATCGAAGGTGGTAAGCATCAGGTATCGCAGTGCGCCGGCGCGCCGGCAGTGCTTGGGTGGGCGACCGGCAGCTTGCCGGAACCGCCGAACAATCCGCAGATTGGGATGCAAAATATGCGCGCCATCATGCCGGCATTGCAGAAAGCTAAACCAGCCAAGGTAGCGATCGACGCCGTGAAGTTTGCAAGCGTCGCGTTGCCGAAACAGCAGCGCCAAACCAAAATCGTTAAAGACATGTCCGTGGACGAGATCGCCAAGGAAATCGTCGCATGGGTTCAGCAATAACCAGAGGCAACATGGAAACCATTCTCTTTCTCTCGCACGCTGA
>JBAWWR010000130.1:0-6362 GCA_037146675.1 Verrucomicrobiota bacterium
TGCTGGCGTGCGGCTTGTTGCGCGGCCTGATTCTGAACGACCCGCAATGGCTCGATACCATCCAGACCCAAGTGCCCATCGCGATGGGCCGGTCACCCGGTAGCGAAGGACTACAGCCAGATTGGAGCTACCAGTTCCATGGCCACGGGGTGAATGCCGGGTACGGAACCAACAGCTTGGTGGTGCAGGGCCAATGGATTTATCTGACCCACGGCACGCCGTGGCAGGTGCCGGACAGCATTCTGGAATTGCACATCGGTATGTTCCGCGAATTTTTCGCCCGCAATATGTGGCGTGGCCGGATCGCGCCCTACACGATTGATCGCGGGATTGCGACGCCCGGCACGCTGTATGGCGGCCATGGCAGCGCATTTTTCGGCGCGACATTGCTGGGGCTGAACACCGACCTGCCGCCGCAAGACAAGGCCGTCTTTACCGCCGCCGCCGCTGATTATCTCATGGGGCTGGACCCGGATGGAAAACCCATGAAGCCGGCCGGCAGCTTTTTGTTGACCCGTGTTAAGCAGCCGATTCAAGCCGACCTCGATGCGCTCGCCGGCATCCGGTATTATCCGTGCAGCCAATACCTTCTCGTGCGCGAGCCGAATTGGTTCGCCGCAGTGCGGATGAGTTCCGGTATGACGAAGATGTGGAACTCGATGCTCGGCTACAACATCCACGCCTCGTCGATGGCGGAGTTTTCCATCGCGTTCATGACCGATGGCCGCGAGTTCGATCACACCACCATCACGACGATGAACTGGAAGCGGTTAATGGGCGTGACCCGTTGCGACGCCATCGAACCTCCGCCAGAAAGCTACGGCGATAGCGCATTTTGCGGCGGTTTATCTGGCGACGACTTTGCCGTACTCGGCTTGCAATACCTCTTGGCTCCCGCCGGTCAGGACACCCTCCGCGCTAACAAGAGCCTGTTCGTTACGCCGGACGCGCTCGTATTGCTCGGCAGCCTGATTCGCTGCGATTCCGCCGAGCCGGTCGTGACCACGCTTTTCCACGCGCCGATAATTGATGATGAATTGCCCATCGGTATCCGGGAAGTCAAAGCCGGCGAGACGTTGCGCATTCGCAATGTCAGTATCCAATTGCTGTGCGACGCGCAATTGATTGTTGAAAATCGAAAAGGTTCTTACAAAGATCTGAACATGCCGCAAGTCGCCGGCAACGAATCTGAAAAGCCGGGCTACAACACCGTCCACGAACGCCGGTGGGCGTACCTCGTCGTCAACCACGGTGTCCGCCCGACGAATGGCCGGTATGGCGCGATCATCACCGCCGGTAAGCTGACGGAGTTCAAGATTCAACACGACGACAATCACCACCGCGTCGATGCCGGCCAGACCGGCGGCGAAGTCCGGTTCCCCGGCGACTGGCGCAAGATCGTCGGCTGTTCCTACTGGGGCGCGGAGCAACATCAATGGGGCAGTATTTCGCGTTGGCTACCGAGCGATGATTCCGGCCATGCCAATCTCGAAATCGTCTCGCCGCGCCGGTTTGTCGCCGCTGAGAATTCCAGCACGGAAATCTTTTTGCCGGCCGGCTTGGAACAGGAAAACGTCACCCTCAAGACCTACGAAGGGCGGCCGTTCCCAGCGAGTATTATGTCCACGAACTCCAACGGCAAGGTTCACAAACTGCGCGTTCGCCGTATGAAATGAACCAGCCGCACTATCACGTTTGCACGATGCGCCTCGACGCCGCGGGCGGAGTCCCGGGTACAGTGCGCCGCCTCAACCCCGACGGCTATTTCATCCAGCCAATGATTAATCGCACCGGCGACCAAGTCGTTTTCTGGGGTCATGAAAAAAATGAAGTCGGCTTCAACATCTGGCGCTGCGATCTCGCCGGCAACACGTTGACAAAACTCACGAACGACCACGCCGTAACCGGCCACCCATTCTGGAGCGCCGACAGCCGGCGCATCGTCTATTTCTCAACTCTCGGCTTCCCGAGCGAGACCGATTGGATCATGGAAATTGAATTCCGGTCCGACCGCTCCCCGCGCAACCTCTGGCTCATGGATCCGGACGGCACGCACCGGCAGCAGCTAACCACCGGTGCGTTCATTGACGAGCGCCCGTGCCTGTCGCCCGATGGCCGAACGGTGGTCTTCGTGTCAAACCGTTCTGGCTCGCTGAATCTCTGGCAACTGGATCTGCCGACCGGTCAACTGCAGCCGGTCACGCAGCATGCCGGCTTGGACTACCGGCCGGTTTTTTCGCCAACTGGCGACCGACTCGCCTATTTCACAACCAACAACCCGCGCGGCGTCCAAGACCTATGCATCATGGATTGGCCCAATGGCCTGAAGCAGTTCCCGGTCCCACCCGGCCACTTTAAATGGATTCACGGACCATTCTGGCTGCCGGATGGCAACTCATTGATCTTTCACGTCATCTCCATTGACCGGACGAAGAACTCCGGCCTCTGGCAGTTCAATTTAACAACCAAAGAACTCGCGCCCTTCTATCTCCCCGGCATCAACGACAACGCCCATGGTTCGACCGATGCACAGCGCACAATTCTTGCGCTCGACACCGTCGATCCGATACCCTTATTCAAGCCATGAAAACAAATACCAGTCTGCAAGCCCTCGTCGACAAAGCCGCCCGCCAAGGTGGCGGCACAGTCAAAATCCCCGCGGGAACGTATCTGATGAGCGACGCCCTCCATCTCCGGAGCGGCGTCCACCTCGTGGGCACGCCCGGCACTATTCTCAAGAAAGTCCCCAGCGTCAGCAGTACCATCCTGCCGTGGATCGGCTACGGGCAATACGAATTTCAAGTGAAAGAACCCGCCAAGTTCAAAGTCGGCATGGGCGTCACCTTTGGCGACAAGAGCGCGTTCGGTTTCTATGAAACCGTGGCGACGATCATTGGAAAGTCTGGGGCTAATTTCTTCATCGACCGGCCGTTCGCCCACGACTACTCGCCGCCCGGTGGGGCGTGGGTGCGGAGTACTTTCCCGTTGATTAGCGGCAACAATGTCACGGATGTTTCCATCCGGCAGCTCACGCTCGACGGCAACCCCAAGGAACAATTTGGCATCAACGGCTGCCGGGGCGGTGGCATCATCCTGCTCGGCGCCAACCAGGTCGTGATCGAGAATGTGGAGGTCACTAATTACAAGGGCGATGCCATCAGCTTTCAGCAGAGCACGGATGTTTTTATTCGGCGGTGTCATTTGCATCACAACAAAGGCACCGGCCTGCATCCCGGCAGTGGTTCGGTCCGGTACGTCATGACTGATAATATCAGCGAGCATAATGCCGGCTGCGGCGTTTTCTACTGTCTGCGCACGAAGTATTCGGTCTGCGCGAATAATATCCTCCGGCATAATGGTCGCGCCGGCATTTCCGTGGGCGAACGCGATACTGACCACCTGATCCGCAATAACCAGATTACGGATAACGGTGAGCCCGGCATCTTGTTGCGCGAGCCCTGCCTCGAAAGCGGCGACCGGCTCTGGATCGAAGGGAACTTACTCGCTAACAACGGTGGCGCCGCCGAAATTGTGCTCACCCGCGATATCCACCAGCTCTGCATCACCGGCAACACCATTCGTCCACGCACCGGTATCGCCATGCAAGTCGGTCCCGGTTGCTCCGAGATCTATTTTACCGGCAACACCTGCTCGGTTGTTACCGGTAAGGCCAATCTCAAGAAACCGGTAAAATTCCCGGCAGTCGGCCCGCAAGCGGCACCATTAGACGCCGCCCGGCATTTGAAGATTGAGAAGTTGCCCCGTTGGAAAGCGCAATGAGTCCCGGCGCTTTATTTAAAAAAGTTTCACTCCCCAGCTGCAGCGCGCTCCTAATCGCGTGCTTGATCGGCACCGGCGTATCCGCACAGGAGAAGACGAAAGCCGATACGAAACCGGCTCCCGACATTGCCAATCTTGCTTACGGTCCACACAACCACAACGTGCTCGATTTATGGAAAGCCAAATCGGACACGCCCACGCCATTGGTCGTCTTTATTCACGGCGGCGGTTTCAGCTCGGGGAACAAGGAAGAGTTAAGATTGGCGATGCTGACCAACTTGTTGGCCAAAGGCATTTCGGTGATGGCCATTAATTATCGGCTCACGCCGGAAACGTTTTTCCCAGGACATTATCTGGACTGTGCGCGCGCCATTCAATTTGCCCGCCTCCACGCCAAAGAATGGAACCTCGATCCGCAACGCATCGGCGCGACCGGTGTTTCGGCAGGTACCGGCACGTCGTTGTGGATTGCATTTCATGACGATCTGGCTGATCCCGCGAATACCGATCCGGTGTTGCGCCAATCCACCCAGCTCGCGTGCGTGGCCGTGCACGGCGCGCAATCCACCTATGACCCGCGCAATGTCCGCGAGTGGGTGGGCGAAGCCGCCGCCCAGCATCCGGCGCTGCGGAGCATGTACGGCTTGAAACCCGAAGAAGTGGATACACCCAAGGCTTATCAATTGTATGACGCGGCCGCACCGCTGACCTATCTCACCAAAAAAGCGCCGCCGGTCTACGCCTTTTACAACGAACCGCGTGGGCCGTTACCGGCGTATGCCCGACCCGGGACCGGCATTCACCACATTAACTTCGGTCTCAAGCTGAAAGAGCAGATGGATAAGCTAGGCGTTGAGTGCATCGTTCGCCATCTGGACGAGGGTGCCAAGCCCGAACAAGAATCGCTTGAGTTTTTTGTCCGTCATTTGCTCAAGGAACCAGTGCCGGCAACCACTGCTAACAAACGCTGATCATGAATAAACCTAGCTGTACGTCAAAACGTAAATTCAATTTTGATCTCCAAGACCACGGTGTCGCGGTTCGCCGTGGCTCAATCATGTCGCTCATCACCACCCGGCATCCGCAAACAGGCAAGGATCTCGTCTACATCGGCTTCAACACCGGTGGGGCATTTCTCGTCGTTCAGGTGGATGTCGCCAGCGGCAAATGCCGGCAGTTCAACGGCGCACCTGGTTGTGCCGGCCCGTGGGGCATGGTTGCGGCACCGGATGGACGCATAATCGTTACCAGTGTTGGTGGGCACATCAGCGTCCTCGATCCAGTCGAGAATACGTTCCGAGTGGTCGCACAGGCTCAGACTTGGTTCTGGCACATCACGGCCGGCCCCGACGGGAAATACTATCTCGCCGGCAACGCTCCCAATCAATTGCATCGCTTCGATCTCGCGACCGGCCAGGTCGAGAACCTGGGTTCCGTCTCATCCACCCAGGCCTATCTGCGGAGTGTGGTGACAGGGTCAGACGGCTATCTCTATGGCGGCACCGGTAGCACTCGTCCGCAATGCATCGCGTATCATATCGCCACCGGTAAAGTCACCGAACTGCTTCCAAAGTCCGAGGAAAAATTTGTTCCGTTTGTCGGCGTTGGCCGCGGTGAGGATGGTGGAATTTACGCGACTACCTGTTCCGGTAACATCTACCTGTTAAAAAACGGCCGCGCTAAAAAGATTTCCAAAGCCAACTGGCAAGGCGTGGAGCGTCCGCGTTTGTCCGACGGTCAGTTGGTTCGATACTTGGATCCCGATACCATTTGCATTGGAGAAGGCAAGCAAGCCCGGCTCATTCCGTTGCGCTACGATGCGCCCGGCGCTGGAATTTTTTATCTCGCCAAAGGTCCCCGCGACACCGTGTACGGCAGTACGATCATGCCGCTGTATTTGTTCCGCCACACGCCGCGCACCGGCAAGACCGAATGCCTTGGACGCGGCGCGCCGGACGGTGGCGAGGCCTACTCGTTCGGACATTGCGACGGCAAGCTGTATTACGCCTGTTACCACTTCGGCAACCTGATGACTTACGATCCAGCCGAGCCGTGGCACACGGATCCACCCGGCGCGTTGAAGTGGAAGAACAATCCCCGATTGATCACACAACTGGGCCAGGGACATTGCCGGCCGCGGGCGATGGTCGTCGATGCCAAGAAGCGCGTCTGGGTCGGTAGCTTTCCGGAGTACGGCAAGGGAAATGGTGGCCTCGCCTGTTACGACACAGTGCGGCGCAAGTTTCATAACAATCCGGTGGTCCTCCGCAATCAGAGCATCGTCGCACTGACAGCCGATGCCGCTGGCGAGGTTATCTATGGTGGGACAGACATTATTTTGGGCAGCGGCACACCGTCCGTTGAGAAAGAAGCCCGGCTGTTTGCCTGGGACGCCAACCGGCAGAAACTGTTGTGGGATTGCGTTCCAGTCCCCGGCGCGACCGGCATCCTCAATCTGGTCTATTGCGCAGGCAAACTCTACGGCACAACGCATAAATCCCAGTTCTTTATTTACGACATCGCCACTCGAAAAGTGGAGCAACTCACCGTCAGCCCGTTCGGTCCCGCCCGCCAACAATCGC
>JBAWWR010000131.1:0-6326 GCA_037146675.1 Verrucomicrobiota bacterium
TCGCACCGGGCACGCTCGCCATCTCAAAAATTGCATTGCCGAACTTTAGCCATTTCAGCCAACTATAAATCGCCGCACCCAGCAAGCCGACGCCAACCGCCGGGAACAGCAGAATAATCCATTTTGCCGGTGAGTTTGTCCGCGCAATCTCGCGCCACGCTACGAGAAGCATCGTCCACGAGAAGGCATTCCAAATCACCGCAAATACAACGGTCATCACAAAATTGCGTCGGTCGGTATTTTTGATGCGACCGTCGGCCCAGTCTTTGCGGTTTTGCCATGCCACGCTGGTGGGTACCAGCGCCGGTGCCTTGCGAAAGGCGACCACCAAAAAAAAGATCCCAATGGCCACAAACAAGCCCGGCAACAGCGCGAACCACATGATTGGTTGTAAGCCGCGCTCAATTACAGCTGTGGACGGATCGTGTGGATCGACATAGCACGTCAACTCCGACCCCGGTGGATATTGCCGGACAATGGTTGCCTTGCCGTCACGACCACTTGATGAGCCACCTACGAAGTCATACCGGCTGGACTCGTAATGCTGGTTGTTCACCGTGTAGGTGTAACGAATCGCCACACTATACGTTCCCTGACTACCGGACTGCACCATGCTCGACACGACCCGGGCCGGAGTCGCCAACCATTGACTGGCCATAATGATTTGTCCCAACGGTCGCAGTAAAATTAAATAAAGAAATCCGCATCCGAACGCTAGAAAGACGAGTCCGCCTATCGCTGACATCACCCGTTCGCTAACTGTGCGCCGGCGCGGTTGCCGAAACTGATTAACTATATTCCATTCCATACGCTGAGAATACCGGCTGGGCGGCGGCGCGTCGAGCTTCCACAAACTCGGTGCGGATTGCAGAAACCAGGAAACCAGAGTACAAATGCGTTGTTAGTAAAGCTTGCGACCAATGCGCTTGTTACCGATATTTTGCCGCAGATTCGCGGTGCTGTTGACCGCCGGACTGGCCGTCTTACCGGCGGCACTGGCGCAGCAAACTCCACCGCGCATCGGCTATATCTATCCCGCCGGTGGCCGACAAGGCACAACGTTTGAGGTGGTGGTCGGCGGCCAAAATCTGAACGGTGTCACCAATGTCTTCGTCACCGGCAACGGCGTACGCGCCGTGGTCATCGAGCAGAAACGGACACTCACGCCGAAGGAAACGAAAGATCTCCGCGAACAGATGGAGCAACTTCAGGACAAAAAACAGGCGGACGTGAAAATCACCGGCAAGTCCGGCACCAACACAACCCAGCGCACACCATTCACATCTGATGACGAAAAACTGCTCGTCGAAATCCGCCGCAAACTCGCCAAGTTTGGGCGGCGCCCGGCTAATCCGGCCCTCGGAGAATTCGTCACGCTCCAAATCATGCTCGCGCCAACCGCAACCACAGGCACGCGCGAGATCCGGCTTGCCACGGAACGCGGGTTATCCAATCCACTCGTATTTTGTATCGGCCAGTTACCGGAGTTCACCAAGCCGGAAGCCAAACACGATGAGGAATTGCGCTCTCGGAATGAACCACGCGGCGCAGTGCCGGCCACCGAAACCAGCATCACCATGCCGGCGATCGTCAACGGCCAGATTCTGCCCGGCGGCGTGGACCGGTATCATTTCCCGGCGCGCCGGGGTCAGCAAGTGGTGGTGGTGGCGAGCGCCCGACAGTTGATCCCGTATCTGGCGGATGCCGTACCGGGTTGGTTTCAGGTCACGATGGCGCTGTATGACTCTGGCGGACACGAGCTGGATTATGCCGACCATTACCGGTTTCAGCCGGACCCGGTCTTGTACTGCGAAATCCCGAAGGATGGCGAATACACCGTCGAGGTGCGCGACTCGCTGTACCGTGGCCGGGAAGATTTCGTCTACCGGCTGGCGTTGGGCGAGTTGCCATTCATTACCGGTATTTTTCCACTCGGCATCCAGACTGGACAAACGAACACAGTCACACTGCGCGGCGGCAACTTGCCGGTCACGCAACTGACGTTTGACGCCAAAGACAAACCGCCCGGCACCTATCCGATTGTGGTGCGCAATGCCGAATGGATTTCCAACTTGATGCCGTTTGTCGTGGACGACCTGCCAGCCTGTTTCGAGAAAGAGCCAAACAACAAACCAGACTCCGCCCAGCGCGTCACCTTGCCAATCGTGATCAACGGCCGCATTGATCCGGCCGGCGATTCGGACGTGTTTCGCTTTGCTGGCCGGGCCGGTCAGCAACTCGTCGCCGAAGTCTGTGCGCGCCGGCTGAACTCGCCACTCGATTCCGTTTTGAAACTCACTGACGCCGCCGGCAACCAACTCGCGTTCAACGACGACTTCGAGGATAAATCCTTTGGCCTCGAAACACATCACGCAGACTCGTATTTAACCGCCACATTGCCGGCGGATGGAACGTATTTTATTTTTCTAAGCGATGCGCAACACAAAGGCGGGCCAGATTTTGCCTACCGGCTGCGCCTTAGCACGCCACGCCCGGATTTTGAATTGCGTGTCGTGCCGGCGAGCGTCAATGCTCGCCCCGGCGGCAGCGCGACGGTCACTGTCTACGCATTGCGTCGCGATGGATTCACCAACGAAATTGCCATCGCACTAAAAGATGCGCCAACCGGATTCCGGTTGGTCAGCACCAGCGTGATTACGACCCAAGAACAACTCAAACTCACACTCAACGTTCCATCCAAACCACTTCCCGAACCGATCACGCTAAACCTCGAAGGCCGCGCCGTCATTCAAGGCCAAGAAGTTGTCCACGCCGCCGTACCGGCAGAAGATATGATGCAGGCGTTCCTGTATCGGCATCTCGTGCCGGTCAAAGAAATGAAAGTCGCCATCACCGTCCCACCGCCGCCGCGCCCGACACCAAAAATCCTCAGCGCCACGCCCATCGAAATTCCACCTGGCGGCACCGGTAACGTGCGCATCAGTTTTCCCGCCGATACGCCGGCCGGTAAAATCCAATTCGAGTTGAACGAAGCGCCCGATGGCATCACGCTCCAAAGCTTTGCGCCGTTCCGCGACGGTATGGAGCTCGTGTTGCGCAGCGATGCGCAGAAAGTTAAACCCGGTCAAAAAGGCCGTGTGACTGTCCGCGCCTGGGTCGAAAAAACACCGGCACCGAATAAACAACTCATCCCACTCGAGTCGGTCCCGGCGATTCCGATTGAGATTTCTCCGCCGTAAGACGACCGGCGTCTACTTCGATTTCAAACAGCAAATCGTCACGACAAATGACGTTTTGCGTCGTAATCACCGGCAAGTCAGTCAATCTATTCGCCGCTAGGTATTCTTGAAATCGCTGCGCCGTGGCAGTTTCTCGGACGTACGCAATCGCCCGACTCGTGTCCTGCCAACTCAATCCGCGTGATTCCAAAATTGCCGCCACGACTTGCATCGTCAGCGCGATCTGTCCGGGCACATCGTCAGCGCGAACCGTTTCACCACCCGGGGCGATGCTCGCCGTGCCGGAAACCCAAAGCCGGGAATGATCAGCCATTTTCAATTCCACCGCCCGGCTAAATGAGCTGCCATACTTCAGCGCCGGACACTGCAACGGCGACGGCACCGCCGTGAGTTGACCGCCGGTCACCGCATAAGCACCAGCAACCAACGCCGCGCCATCAATGTTCGCCCCACCGATGCCGGTGCTCGCCGGCACTAAAACATCGAAGACATTGCGTTTCCGAAAGAAATCGTCTCGAACTTTATTGAAGTCGCCATACCACGCCAAAATATTGTCGAGGTAAAACCACGTCCGCGCCACATTCGCAAACGTCATCCCGGCATCGCGCAATACCGCTTCCAGTAATTCAAATGTCGCCCTAGCTTGACCGGCTGGCGAAGCAGTCGTACTGACCGGACGCAAGCCACCCAACCGGCAATGCCGCGCCGTCCCATCGTCGAACACACTTCCGACCACACGCCCAGCAAAGGTGAGGCGCTCAACAGTCGTGCCTTTGACCGCGTGGAGATGAACACCCGGCAACGCGGAATTGCCGCGCAACCAAGTCACCGGCCAGTCGCTCGCGGCGTTACCGGTAACGCCGAATAAATCTTCAGCCACAATCGCCGCGCCGGCATCGTGAATGTACCGGTGACATTGTTCGCGGTCATTTACTGGCGCAGTGACGAACCATTCTTCCAGATTTTTTCGCTGGAGTTTGACGGTTTTCACAGGAGTTGCGGAAAGCTTTTCTCTGGGTCAACGCCGAGATCACGGATGGCCTGAGCGACAACCTGCCGGTCAAGTTCGCCGCGTTGCGCGAGTGCGTGCAGCGTGGCAACCACAGTGCATTCCGCATCCACTTCAAAAAACCGCCGTAGGGCTTTGCGTGTGTCGCTCCGGCCATAGCCATCAGTACCTAGCGTGGTCAAACCACCGGGCACCCACGGCGCAATCTGATCCGGCACCATTTTCATGTTATCGCTGACGGCGATGAACGGACCGGTTTCGCCGGTAAGCGTGGTTTCGAGATAGGATTGCCGGGGTGTTTCAGTCGGGTGCAGCCGGTTCCACCGCTGACAATTGAGCGCCTCGGTGCGGAGTTGCTTGTAATTCGTCGCGCTCCAAACATCAGCGGCAACGTCGTACCGGTCGCCAAGAATCTCCTGCGCGCGCAAGGCTTCTCGGATGATTGTGCCGCTGCCGAAAATCTGCGCGCGATGTTTCTTACCGGTCGCGCCGGGCCGGTATTTGTAGAGGCCTTTGAGGATACCGGTCTCGCAACCCGCCGGCATCGCTGGCATTGCGAAGTTTTCGTTGTGCACACCGAGGAAGTAAAACAGATCTTCGCCATCCCGGTACATCCGTCGCAAACCATCAGCGATGATCACGGCAATTTCGTAGCCGAATGCCGGTTCATAGGCGAGCAATGTCGGAATCGTGCTAGCGAGCAGAAGACTGTGACCGTCTTGGTGTTGTAACCCTTCGCCGTTGAGCGTGGTGCGGCCGTAGGTTGCGCCGAGCAGAAAGCCTTTCGCCTTGATGTCGCCGGCCAGCCACATCTGGTCGCCAACGCGTTGGAAGCCGAACATCGAATAATAAATGTAAAACGGAATCATCGGCTGGCCATGCGTCGCATACGCCGTCGCCGCCGCGAGCCACGAGGCAATACCGCCGGCCTCGGTAATGCCTTCTTCCAAAATCTGCCCCTGCTTGTCTTCCCGGTAGTACAGCAATGACGCGCGGTCGACCGGCTCGTAGAGCTGGCCTTTCTGCGAGTAGATACCGACATCCCGAAACAATGCGTCCATACCGAATGTGCGCGCTTCATCAGGAATGATCGGGACAATGCGCTTGCCAATTTCCTTGTGGCGCAGCAGGCCGGCAAGCAGCCGAACGAAGGCCATCGTCGTCGAAACTTCCATCGCACCAGAGCCTTTGGTCAATTCACCAAAATAATCTAGTGCCGGCACATCCAACTTCGGCGCGCGGACTTCGCGTTTCGGCAGAAAACCGCCGAGCGTCTTGCGCCGGCCGAGTAAATATTTAATTTCCGGACTGTCAACCGCCGGCCGGTAATACGGCATGTCAGCAATTTCTTCATCGCTGATCGGCACGCCAAACCGTTGCCGGAACTCGCGCAGTTCTTTTTCGTTTAGCTTTTTCTGCTGGTGCGTGATGTTGCGGCCTTCACCGGCCTCGCCGAGACCGTAACCTTTCACCGTCTTCGCCAAAATGACCGTCGGCTGACCTTTGTGTTCGACGGCAGCTTTGAAAGCGGCATAGACTTTTTTCGGATCATGGCCGCCACGACCTAGCCGGTGAATTTGCTCGTCGGTGAGATGGTGAACCATCTCAGATAGCTCTGGGTATTTGCCGAAAAAATGCCGCCGCGTGTAGCTACCGGGTTCGACGGAATATTTTTGATACTCGCCGTCCACCGCTTCTTCCATCCGCTGCACAAGCCGGCCATTATGATCCTGCGCCAGCAACGCATCCCAGTCTGAACCCCAAATCACTTTGATCACGTTCCAGCCGGCACCGGCAAAGGCAGCTTCCAATTCTTGAATGATCTTGCCATTGCCGCGCACCGGTCCGTCGAGGCGCTGGAGGTTGCAATTGACGACCCAGCAAAGGTTATCGAGCCCTTCGCGCGCCGCGAGCGTAATCGCGCCGAGCGTTTCCGGTTCGTCACTTTCGCCGTCGCCGACAAACGCCCAGACCCGTGGCTCCGGCCCGGTAATGAACCCACGCGCTTTGAGGTACCGGTTAAATCGCGCTTGGTAAATGGACAAGATTGGCCCGAGGCCCATCGACACTGTTGGAAACTGCCAAAACTCCGGCATCAAATATGGATGCGGATACGA
>JBAWWR010000132.1:0-6227 GCA_037146675.1 Verrucomicrobiota bacterium
TTTAATTCCTTGAGACAAGCCAACGCCTGAGCCGCAAACGCTTCGTTGATTTCAACGCTGTCGAAGTCTTCCAACCGGACACCCAACTTCCGAATGGCGTACACCGGGCCGAGTCCCATCCGGTCCGGCTCGCAACCAACCGCTGCCGTGCCGGTAATCACCGCCAACGCTTTCCAACCCTGACGGCGCGCGGTTTCCCGGTCGCACACGACCAACATCGCCGCGCCATCGTTAATCCCAGAGGCGTTACCGGCAGTAATCGTGCCGGCAGGATCGAAGACCGGCTTAAGCGTAGTGAGCTTTTCCAGTTTCGTGTCCGCGCGCGGATGTTCGTCGCGCTGGAGTTCCGGTAACGTGGCGAGTTCGGCATTAAACCGCCCGGCCTCATTGGCTTCAAAATACCGGCGCTGACTGCGCAGCGCAAACGCGTCCTGGTCGGCCCGGGTCACTCCGTATTCCTTGGCGAGCCGCTCCACGCCGCCGCCCATGTGCTCCCGCGACGACGGATCCATCAAGCCATCCCGCAACAACGCGTCCACGAGCTTACCGTCGCCGAGCCGGTAACCGGCCCGCGCGCGCTCCAGCAAATACGGCGCGTTGGACATGGACTCCGTTCCGCCGCACAAAATCGCGCTGGCCTGCCCGGCTCGAATGGCCTGCACCGCAAGCGCCACGGCTTGCAAGCCGGACGCGCACATCATGTTCACCGTGAACGCCGGCACGGTCACCGGCAACCCGAGCCGCAGCCCAACCTGTCGGGCGATGTTCATCCCTTGACCGGCCGCGATGACATTGCCGAGAATCACGCCGTCAATCGTGTCCGGATCAAGTCCCGTCAACGCCGCCTTGCCGGCGGCAACCGCCAAGTCCGCCGCCGAATAATTCGCCAGCGCCCCGGCTAATTTTCCTTGCGGCGTCCGCCGCGCCGCGACAATGCAAATCTCAGTGTTCATAATTTTATCCCCTCGGTAAACGCCCGGGCTGGCATCGTCCGCACGTTGCGGATGACTGGCCGGAAATCCATTTGCGCCAGCACTTGTTTTTCCAAATCAATCCCCGGCGCGAGCTCGATCAATTCCAAACCTTCCGGCACCAACTGAAACACCGCGCGCTCGGTGATGTACAACACCTGCTGGCCAACTTGCCGGGACCGCGCCGCACTGAACGAAATCTGCTCGACGCTTTTCACAAACTTGCGGACTGCGCCTTCCTTGACGATGCGCAGCTGACCGGCTTCCACGGCTACTTCCAATCCGCCGGTGGTGAACGTCCCACAAAAAACCAATCGTCGGGCGGTTTGCGTGATGTTCACAAAACCACCGACACCAGCGAGCTTGGTGCCGAACTTTGAGACGTTAACGTTACCGGCGCTGTCAATCTGCGCCGCACCAAGCGCCGCGAAATCCAGTCCGCGGCCGTCGTAGAAATCAAATTGCGACGGCTGGTCAATGATTGCGTGTGGATGCACGGCCGCACCGAAACTCAACCCGCCCGCCGGCATCCCGCCAATCGGACCGCTCTCGACGGTCAGTGTGACGTCGTTCAGTAGGTTGCGTTCGGCCGCAATTCTCGCAATGCCTTCCGGCATACCGATACCGAGATTGACGATGGCGCCGGTCGGCAACTCATCGCACGCGCGCACCGCAATGATCCGCCGTTCGTTGAGCGCCAATGGTTCCAAGCCATTCACGTTACCGGCGGTGACGTAGGCGGGATTAAATGTTTCGGTAAACGTCTGGGAATGTTCGCCGGGCGCCGCCACGACAATCGTATCAATCAAAATGCCGGGCACACGCACCTGATGCGGCGGAGCCGGTCGGTCCAGCAACCGGCCGACCTGCGCAATGACAATCCCGCCACAATTGTGCGCCGCTTGGGCAATCGGCAGCACTTCGCCGATGACCGCTTCTTCGTCCATCACCAAATTACCAAGCAGGTCCGCCGCCGTGCCGCGGATGAAACCGACATGAATCGGAAACGCTTTGTACCACAGCCACAACCGGCCTTCGAGTTCGAGCCGGACGACGAGCGGTTCGTGCGTCCGACTGTTGAGCCGCCCGCCACCATGCGCCGGATCCGCCAGCGTGTCCAAACCGACATGCGTGATGCAGCCGGGCCGACCGGCGGCAATGTCGCGGAATAATTGCGAAATCACGCCTTGCGGAAAATTGTAGGCTTCGATTTGGTTTTCGATGGCGAGCTTGCCGAGTTTCGGCGCCAACGCCCAATGACCACCGACAACACGTTTCAACATGCCGGCATGGGCCAAATGATTCAGCCCCCGGTCCCGGCCATCGCCTTGACCGGCGGCGTACACGAGTGTCAGATTGCGCGGCGACCCACCGGCGAGATACCGGCGTTCAAGCGCAGCGGTCAGCGCTTCGGGATGACCGGCACCGACAAACCCGCTGCAAGCAATTGTCTGCCCGTCTTGAATCTTGGCGACAGCCTCAGCGGCAGTGCAAACAACAGCGCGCATTAACCCCACCAACCGCCATTGACGTGAATGGTTTGCCCGGTCACATACGAGGCGAGGTCACTGCACAAAAACAAAACGACGTTGGAAATCTCTACCGGTTCGCCATATCGGCCGAGCGGAATGTTCTCCAGCATCTTGGCGCGAACTTCTTCTGGAATCGTCTTGCCCATCTCCGTCAGCACCACACCCGGCGCGACGGCGTTGACCGTGATCCGCCGCCGGGCGAGCTCACGACTGAGAACCTTGGTCAACGCGCTGACACCGGCCTTGGCGGCAGCATAATTGGACTGACCGAAGAACCCGACCACCGCCGCAATCGAGGCGAAATTAACGATCCGGCCGCCATCGTTCAACGCGTCTGCGGCCACCTTGCAGACGTTGAACACGCCGGTCAGATTTGTATCGATCACGGACTGCCAATCATCCGCCGCCATCTTGCGCACGGTCTTGTCGCGGATGATGCCGGCGTTGTTGACCACGATATCGAGGCTGCCGAATTTCTGCTTGGTCTGCTCGCAGAGCGCCTGAACTTCAGCGAGCTTCCGCACATCGGCGCCGAGTGCCACGGCCCGGTCGCCGAGTTGCGTGACGACATTTTCGGCGCTGGCTTGGTTCTGGCCGAATGGAAAATAATTCACCACGACATTCGCGCCGGCCCGGTGGAGCACCCGCGCCGTCTCCGCGCCAAGTCCCTGACTGGCGCCGGTAATCACAGCAGTTTTGCCTTTCAAATCCAATGCAATCATCGCGTCCTCCAATTCTGCATGGCAGCCTATCCATCCGACTTTGCCAGCGCAAGCTCAGCAATCATATTACCGGCGCGTCCACTCGGCTTTGTGGCCGAAGCCTTGCCGGTTATCAATCAGGCGCAACCAATCAGTCTCCAGTTTCCAGACTGCAACTTTCGCCACTGCCGGTATTAATTCCGGTGCTGCCGCCCACGCAAATTTTTTAAGATACTGCGCCCAACCGGTCACCCACGCCGGGCCAGTCAGTCGCCGGCAGCAACCCGTGAGCTGCACGCCACGAATTTCTTGCTGCTGTTGTCGGTCGCGTTGCACCGTGCCGGCCACGCGCCCGTCTTGCGTCAATGCCATGCCGTGCCGGGTGCTTGGATCGGTGACAAAATACAAATTCAAATCGTCGTCCACCTCGTAAAATACCGCCGCGGCGTACGGCCCGGCTACGGCGAGCGTGAGGACCTGATGTTCGCGCAGAAACTCCAGCAATTGCTGGCGTGTGTCCGGCATGGTTACCGGATGCCGACTTTGCGGAAGGTATTGTTCACTTCCCGAAAATGGATGCTGGGATTAAACAGCGCTTTGATCTCTTGCGGCGATACGAGCTTCATCAGCTCGGCATCGGCGAGCAGTAAATCTTGGAACGACTTGCCGGGAGTTTGCCAAGTCGCCATCGCATTGCGCTGGACGATGGCGTAGGCCTTCTCACGCGTCAGACCTTTCTTCGTCAACGCGAGCAAAACGGCTTGCGAGAAGGTCAGACCTTTGCTGGCTTCGATGTTGGTTTTCATCCGCTCTGGATAAACCAGCAACCGGTCGGTGATGTCGGTCAGCTTCACCAGCATGTAATCCAGCAACGTCGTCGAGTCAGGCAGGATGACGCGTTCAACCGAACTGTGGCTGATATCACGTTCGTGCCAGAGCGCAACGTTTTCCATCGCGGCGAGCGCATTGCCGCGCAACACGCGCGCCAGCCCGCAGAGACGTTCGCAAGTGATCGGGTTGCGCTTGTGCGGCATCGCGCTGGAACCTTTTTGGCCAACGGCAAAAAATTCTTCGGCTTCGAGCACTTCGGTGCGCTGGAGATGCCGAAACTCCTGTGCCCACCGTTCAACCGAACTGCCAACCAACGCCAGCGTTGCCGAATACTCCGCGTGCCGGTCACGCTGGAGAACTTGCGTCGAAATATTGGCTGGCCGCAAACCGAGCTTCCGGCAAACGTAGGCTTCGACTTTTGGCGAGAGATGCGCGTGGGTGCCGACGGCGCCGGAGATTTTACCGACCGCCATGACTTCACGGGCGCGTTCGAGCCGGACGAGCGCCCGACCAAACTCGTCATACATCAACGCCATCTTTAGGCCGAATGTCGTCGGCTCGGCGTGAACGCCGTGCGTGCGGCCCATACACGGTGTGAACTTAAACTTCTTCGCCTTGCGAGCGACGACTTGCCGGAGCGTTTTTACGTCGTCGATGAGAATGTCCATCGCCTGTACCATCTGATAGGCCAGCGCGGTATCGCCGACGTCGGATGACGTCAGTCCTTCGTGAATGTGCCGGGAAGCCGGGCCGACGTGTTCGGCGACGCAGGTCAAAAATGCGATGACGTCGTGGTTGGTGGTCTTCTCGATTTCGTTGATGCGCTCAACGGTAAATTTCGCCTTGCGCTTGATAGTGGCGAGATCGCGCGCCGGTATCTTCCGGGCTTCGCAGGCAAGGATTTCAATTTCAAGCCAGATTTTGAACTTGTTCTCATCAGTCCAAATCTGCCGCACTTGTTCTCTGGAATAGCGTCGAATCATAGCGCCTGCGAGGCTACCGGAGCGCGCTTGGGATGTCCAGCGCAAGCGTTTTGCCAGCCGGAACATCGAGCAGCTTGCCGGCGACGTTGATGGTGACCGGGAGCGCGCTCGGATTGAACACGCTGGCACGGTTGGCAGCGATGACGAGGCGTTGCCGGGCGGCTTCGTAGTCGAACAACTCAATGTTCGTGCAGTACCAGACATCGGGCTTGCCGGCGAGTGGTTTGAAAATCTTTTCCAAATCATCCCAGCGATTCTCAAATTCGTAGGTGTGGCCCCAGATGAAGAACAAACCGGCCGAGCGCGGATTGGCGTAGAACTCGGCAAACCGTTCCGGCACTGGCTTCGGCTTGGCGTCAAAGTGGTGTCCGGTCGTCTGCCAAGCCAGCGGCTCACGCGGCGGGAAACAATTCCAATTATTCTCGGTGGTGCGCGCGTAGACGATACCGAGTTGCCGGAGCACGGCAATCACGCGGTCGTTGTACGTGCCGTACGGATAGGCCATCCCGCGGACTGGGTAGCCAACTAAATCCTCGAGCGCCTGCCGGTCGTCGAAAACTTCGTGGACGATTTGCGACGCATCGAGTCTTTCCAAAAACGGATGCGACACAGTGTGCACGGCGACTTCGTGCCCCCGGTACAACTCGGCCACTTCCGCCGCTTCAACGTGACCGGTCTGACCAAAGCCGCCGGAGTTCAGATTAAACGTGCCTTTCAGTCCCCACTCGTTGAAGGCTTTTATGACGCGCCGGTCGTGAACGACGCCGTCGTCAAAACTCGTGGTGACCGCGATGCGTTTGCCGCCGGGAAATTGGGTCGCTTCAATTCGAGTTGGAATTTTCATGCCGCGACGATTCCATATTTAGACAAGTTTGCCAAGCCGGACTTGCGCGGTTTGGTAGAATGCCAGCGTGCTTGAACCTGATTTATTGCTGACGGCGTACCGGCGCGGGATTTTTCCGATGGCGATGAATGCGCGCGGCACGATCGGCTGGTTCACGCCGGATCCGCGCGCGATCATTCCACTCGACGACGGGTTTCATATCCCGCACGGCTTGCGGCGGACGTTGAAGAAGGCGCCGTTTGAAATCACGTTCGACCGCGACTTCCCGGCGGTTATCCGCGAATGCGCTGCACAACGCACGGAAGGCACGTGGATTTCGCCGCAGATTCACAAAAGCTATTGCCAGCTTCACAAACTCGGCCACG
>JBAWWR010000133.1:0-6115 GCA_037146675.1 Verrucomicrobiota bacterium
GAAGATCCCGGGGAAGCCGAGGCTGTTGTTGACGCAAGCATCGACTTTCATCTCGCGTGCTTTGTTCGGCACGTAATCGAGATCACACTCAGGATCGGGAGTTTCGTAATTAATCGTCGGCGGGACGATGCCGTTCTGAATCGCAAGGATACACACCGCAGTTTCCACAGCACCGGCCGCACCGAGTAGATGGCCGGTCATAGACTTGGTGGAGCTGACGGCCAACTTCTTGGCGTGGGCGCCAAACACCGTCTTGATAGCTTGGGTTTCACACCGATCACCAACCGGCGTCGAAGTGCCGTGGGCGTTAATGTAATCAATTTGGTCGGGATTGAGCTTGGCATGCCGGAGCGCCATCGCCATCGCGCGGGCGGCACCTTCGCCATTCGGCGCCGGGGAACTCATATGATAGGCGTCACCGGTCAAACCGTAGCCGGCGACTTCAGCGTAAATTCGCGCATTGCGTTTGCGAGCGTGCTCAAGGGATTCGAGAATAACCACACCGGCGCCTTCGCCCATGACAAACCCGTCACGGCCGGCATCGAACGGCCGGCTGGCATGCGTCGGGTCATCATTGCGGGTGCTCATGGCGCGCATCGAGCAGAAGCCCGCATAGCCAAGGCCAGTAACGGCGGCTTCACTGCCGCCGGCAATCATCACGTCGGCATCGTCGTACACAATGGCGCGGGCGGCTTCGCCGATGCTGTGAGTCGCGGTAGCGCAGGCAGAAACAACTGACAAATTCGGACCTTTGACACCAAACAACATCGAAATATAGCCGCTCGCCATATTGACGATGAGCATCGGAATCATGAACGGCGAGACACGACTGGGCCCTTTGGTGAGCAGGATGTTGGCTTGCGTTTCGATGGTTTCCATCCCGCCGATGCCGGAACCAACAAGAACGCCGATGCGGTTGAGGTCTTCCTTATCAAGTTCTAGGTGTCCATCGGCCACAGCGAGACGCGCGGCGGCGATGGCGAATTGCGTGAAACGGTCAGTACGGCGCGTTTCCTTGATTGGCATGAACTGCTCGGGCTTGAATTCTTTGACTTCGCCGCCGATTTTGCAGTCGAACTTCGTGGCGTCAAACCGGGTGACCGGTCCAATGCCACTCTGGCCGGTCAGCAACTTCTGCCAAAAAGTTGGCAGATCGTTGCCGAGCGGCGTAACTACGCCGATACCGGTAATGACGACGCGTCGTTCGCTCATAATGGCTCCTGAAACTGGTCAACAAAATGGGACATAAAGCGATGGATTGCAACTCACTTCATGCCCCAAATTGGCTGGCCAAATGGCCATAGGCCGTGATTATTTCTCGCCGCGCTCTTCGATGTACTTGGTGACATCGCCGACGGCTTGCAGCTTCTCGGCGTCTTCGTCCGGGATCTCGGCGCCAAATTCCTCTTCAAACGCCATGACCAACTCGACGGTGTCGAGCGAGTCCGCGCCCAAGTCTTCAATGAACTTGGCTTCAGGGGTAACTTGGTCCGGGTTCACGCCGAGTTGTTCGACGATGATTTCCTTCACGCGATCTTGTACTGATTTTTCTGCCATGGTTTTTCCTCCGTAAAATATTAATATTGCCGACAGCGCCCAGCTCTACATCACCAAGCCACCATCCACTGTAATCACCTGACCGGTCACATACGCTGCCAAATCACTAGCTAGGAACAACACCGCGTTCGCAATGTCGTCCGGCTCGCCGAGGCGGCCGAGCGCAATCTGCGTCTTCAACTTTTCCTGCACTGCTGGCCCCAGCACCGCCGTCATGTCAGTCGCAATGAAGCCCGGCGCCACCGCGTTGACCGTGATACTCCGCGACGCCAACTCGCGCGCCACCGACTTCGTAAAACCAATCAGGCCAGCCTTTGAGGCGGCATAGTTAGATTGCCCGGCGTTGCCAGTCAAGCCAGAAATCGAAGAAATATTGACGATCCGTCCGCTGCGCTGCTTGAGCATCGCCCGGCTAATCACCTTTGTGAACAGAAATGCGCCCTTGAGATTTGTGTCCAACACCACATCCCAATCAGCCTCACTGATTCGCAGCAACAACTGGTCGCGCGTCACACCGGCATTGTTGACCAACACATCCACCCGCGAAAAATCTTTGAGCACCTGCTCACACGTGGCGGTCACCTGCATTGAGTCGGCCACATCCACCGCATAAGCTTTGGCGTGGCCGCCGGTTGCGACAATCGCCGCGACCGTCGCCTCGACGTTAGCCAATGTCCGGCCACAACAGGCCACTTGGGCGCCTTCACCGGCCAAGCGCATTGCGATTGCCTTGCCAATCCCGCGTCCGGCGCCAGTCACCACGGCGACCTTATTTTCCAACATTGGTTTCACGCGGTTGTTACTACTCGTTTCCCGGCCGGTCTGTCAACCCGTCTTTACCAACACTTCGTTCGTGCTTCCGCGCCGGTAGCCCAGCAAATCCAAAGTGACGTAGGCATAACCGATTTTCTGCAACACCTGCGTCACCTTCGCCCGCAAGTTCGCGTCCAAAAAACGGCTCAACTCCTCCGGGCCGACTTCAATCCGCGCGACGTTCCGGTGATGCCGGACTCGCACCTCATTAAATCCGGTATCGCGTAAGAAATTTTCCGCCGCCTCAATCATCGCCAACGTCTCCGGTGCGACCGGCTCACCATACGGAATCCGCGACGACAGACAGGCCATCGCCGGTTTGTCTGCCGTCGGCAAGCCGAGTTGACTGGAGAGTTGTCGGATTTCCGCTTTCGTCAGTCCCGCTTCCTTCAACGGTGCACGCACCTGATATTCTTTCGCGGCAGTCGCGCCGGGCCGAAAATCGCCGGTATCGCTCGCGTTCTCGCCATAGACAATCGTCTGCCAACCGTCCGCGCGCGCAATGCCGGCCAGTTCCGTAAACAACGCCGATTTGCAGAAATAACACCGGTTGACGGGATTGCTCCGGTAATTGTCATCGCCCATTTCGCCGGTTTGAACCACGCGCACCGGAAAGCCGAATTGCCGGCCCAACGCCAACGCCTCCGTCAATTCCCGGCGCGGCAAGCTCGGTGAATCCGCAATCACCGCCAGCGCATTACCGGCCAGCGTGTCGTGCGCTACCTTCGCCAAGAATACGCTGTCCACGCCGCCCGAATACGCCACCAGCGTCCGCCCGCTGTCGCGGAGAATGTTTTGTAATTGAGCCAGTTTTGCGAGCACGCCAAGATAGTAACCGGTTCCGGCTAGAGTGTCAAAACGTGGAGTAAAGACGGCCAAGCTCCGTCAGGTTACCGGTTTCATCAAACAATGCTGACGCACCGAGTAATCGGTCTTTCTGTGCGGCAGGAAACCACGCATACCGTTCAACATAGTCCAACTTCTCCAGCGCCGGTATCGCTGCCGCCATAAACTTCTGCACTTCGGCCGGCGTATAGCAACCGCGCGATACTTTCCGTGCATCCCAATCGGCTACGCCCAACTCCGTAATCCAGAGCGGACGCTGGAATTTTTTATGAATCCGTTCCAAGCCCTCTAGAAACGCTTGCACGTCGTCGCCGCCATAGGAATGCACCGCAATAAAATCCACCCGGTACTTCCGCACTTCCGCCTCGCGCATAAAATTCTCCAGCCATTGCCGCTCCGGATGCGCTACCCCGGGGCTGCCCAAACGCAAACCAGTACCCAATAACTTCGGCCAGCCCTGTAACGCTTTTTCGACTGAGAGATTGGCTTCCTCCAACACATCCGGCTCGTTATAGCCCAGCAATACCTGATGCCGGCCGTCACGCTGCGCGGCGGTCAATTGCCGGTAAGCGGCAGTCGTCCGCGGTCCCGGCCCCCAAAGCATTGGCACAAATTCGACGTCGGCCGGCGTCTCGACCGGCGTCTCAAACCACCACGAGTAGAACCAACGACAATTGAGGGCGCGGAGTTTTTCGGGCCAGCCATTAGTCGGACCGAGGATTAGGCCAATGCCCTTTTTGCGTGACGGCGGCGGCGCTTCCGCGGCGCGTGCCGGCCAGTCCGCCAACACAAATAGACAACCGGTCAGCACTATGATTCGTAGCCAAATAATCATGCTGTTGGCCTCATGTAAACGTCAGCAATGACCGCACAGTTTGCTCATCTTTACTCGGTGTAATGACTGCGGCATTTAACCGGCAGTCACGGAAAATATCCGCTGCCACTTCTTGAATCTGCGTTGGGGTGACGGCTTCGATCCGAAGCTCAATTTCGTCGGGCGACTGGACGGAGCCGTAAGCTAGCAAGTGCTCACCACACCACATCATTTGGTTGCTGGTGCTTTCCATGCCCAAGCGCATTTGGCCGATGGCGTAATCTTTTGCGCGACGCAGTTCGGCGGCGGGTGGTGGCCGGCGGGCGAGTTTACTGAGCTCCTTCAAGATCAACCGGAGTGCTTTTGGCAAACGCTTGGTGTCGAGGCCAGCGGAAACCAGAAACGCGCCGGTATCGGCAAGGTAGCTGGTGGCGGATTGAATCGAGTACGCCAGCCCGTGCTCTTCCCGGATTGTCTGAAACAAACGGGAACTCATATTCTCGCCGAGAATCACGCTCAACAATTTGAGCGCATACCGCCGCTTGTCATGCCGGGAATAGCCGCGCACGGCAATCGCCAAGTGTGTTTGCTCGACGGTCTTGGTGAGAAAGCGCAACTGCGCCGTGCGCTGCACGGCGGTAACCGCCTGAAACCGCGCCACCTTGCCGGGCACAGTCGCCGGTAGATACCCGGCCACACGCGCGACGATGTCCGCGTGGTCGCAGTGACCGGCAACGGAGATGATGGTGTTGACCGGCACGTAATGTCGGGTTTTGAAATCCAGCACTGTGGCGCGCTGCATCCGGTCCAGCGATTCAGGCGTACCGGTCAGCGCGCGCCCGAGCGGGTGACCAGGCCAGAGGGTTTCGGTGAGCAAATCATTGACATAATTATCCGGCTGGTCCCGGTACATCAGCAGCTCTTCCTTGATGACTTGCCGTTCCTTTGTGATGTCGGCGACGGCCGCCTTGGGGTGCCGGTACATGTCGGCGAGTACATCCAGCAAGACATCGAGGTGCCGGTGGCTGGACTTGGCGTAGAAGCAGGTATTCTCCTCGCCGGTAAACGCATTGAGATAGCCGCCGACGCCTTCAACGGTCTGACTGAGTTGCTTGGCCGAGCGCCGGTGGGTGCCTTTGAACAAGAGGTGCTCGAGAAAATGAGTGATGCCACAAAGCGACCGGGATTCATACCGCCCACCGATGCCAATCCAGACACCGACCGAGACGCTTTCCATGTGCGGCATCGGTGCCGTAATGATGCGCAATCCGCTGGGCAGTGTGGTGATTTCGTACATGGTCAGACCTTAACTTGCCGGGCGGGATCGTTTGCCATGATGAACGCGAGGGCTTCCTCTGGTTCATCACAAACAGTAAAAAGTTGCATGTCGCCATTACCAATCAATCGTGACCCGCACAATTGCTTGTCCATCCAGTCAATCAACCCACCCCAATGACTACGCCCCATCAGCACGACTGGGAAACGCGGGATGCGTTCTGTCTGAATTAGTGTAATGGCCTCATAAAGCTCGTCCAGTGTCCCAAACCCACCTGGAAACATAATAAAGCTGGTCGCGTACTTCACAAAACAGACCTTGCGAATGAAGAAATACCGAAAAAACAGCTTGCGGTTCTGATAGCGGTTCGGCTCCTGTTCATGTGACAGTTCGATATTCAGGCCGACCGAAACACCACCAGCGTTAAATGCCCCTTTATTAACGGCTTCCATAATGCCGGGTCCACCGCCGGAGATGGCGGCGTAGCCGTTCTGCACCAGCAATCGCCCAACTTCCTCAGCCTTGGCGTACCACGGGTCGGAGGCCGGCATTCGTGCACTGCCAAACACGGTAACCGCAGGGCCAATTTTGCTCAGTTCTTCAAAACTTTCGACGAACTCCGCCATAATTCGAAACAACCGCCACGGCTCCTGCGTCGTGAAATCGATAACGTTTTGATTTGGAGGTAGAAAAGGCGGATTCATCGGCCCTAAACATTAACCCCAGTATTGCTTAAAAGCAAAAAAAGATTCAAGAGTTGCACGCCAAGGAGGTGGGGGTGGGGAACCCCTCTGAAGAACGTGCAAGCT
>JBAWWR010000134.1:0-5982 GCA_037146675.1 Verrucomicrobiota bacterium
GCGGCTTTGTCGTAGCCAATCACCGGCGCGAGCGGCGTGCACATCGCGAGACTTTGCTCAACCAATGATTCGCAGCGCTCCCGGTCAGCCACGATACCAGCCACGCAGGCGTCAGCGAAGTTGCGACTGCTGGCAGCCAGCAGGTGCACGCTCTCCAACATCTGCGCGCCAATCAGCGGCATCGCCACATTCAACTCAAAGAAACTTTGCAAACCGCCAAGTGCTACCGTCAAATCCGCGCCAATAACCCAGAGGCTGACCTGAATCAAACTCTCGGCAATCACCGGGTTCACCTTCCCCGGCATGATGGAACTACCCGGCTGCACTGCCGGCATCTTGATTTCGCCGATGCCACAACGCGGACCACTCCCGATGAGCCGGATGTCGTTGGCAATCTTGGCGAGACTGATGGCGATAGTTTTCAAGCAACCGCTAGCTTCCACGCACGCATCCCGTGCGGCGGCCGCCTCAAAATGGTTACGCGCGTCAATCAGCTTGACGCCGAGTTCCTGCGCGAGTTTTGCCACAGTCAGGCGCGCGAAGTCCGGATGAGCATTCAATCCCGAACCAACCGCTGTGCCGCCGAGTGGCAGTTCGCTCAAAATCTCAATGGCCCGCTTCGCGCGCGCGATGCTATATTCGACTTGCGCCGCGTAACCGCCGAATTCCTGTCCAAGCCGGACCGGCGTGGCATCCTGTAAATGCGTCCGGCCAATCTTGATAATATCGTCGAAGTCCTTCGCTTTTTTCGCTAGCTCACCGTGCAAATGTTGCAAGGCCGGGATGAGTTCCGCCTTGATGGCGCTGATGACGCTGATGTGAATCGCCGTCGGCACCACATCATTCGATGACTGGCAGAGATTCACGTGGTCGTTCGGGTGAACCGGCGCCTTGTCGCCGCGTTTGCCACCGAGCAACTCGTTGGCCCGGCTTGAAATCACCTCGTTGGTGTTCATGTTTGACGAGGTGCCGGAACCGGTTTGAAAAACATCCACCGGAAACTGCGCGTCGAGCTTGCCATCCACAACCTCGGTCGCCGCGGCGACGATGGCGTCGTGAACGCTCTTCTCAATCAAGCCCAGCTCAAGGTTCGTCTTCGCGGCGGCGCGCTTGATCTGCCCCATCGCGTGCACAAACCGCGGCGGCATCGGCCAACCGCTGATTGGGAAATTGGTGACCGCGCGTTGAGTTTGCACGCCGTAGTACGCGTCCGCCGGCACTTCCAACGGTCCCATGGAGTCTTTTTCAATTCGAGTTTTCATTTTGTATTCTTCTGATAGAGCCGAACGGGATTCCCTTCAACGTCAGCAAATTCTGCCAACCAAAAACCATATTCCTGTCGCGGTTCCACTAGGAAAGTCGCGCCAAGATCTTTTAGTTTCACCGCGAAAGCCTGAATGTCGTCCACTTCGATGCTGAATTTCACCGAACCAACGCCGGGCTTGGCGCGGTTGGCGTCGAGTTGATGTAAGGCTAGATGCGAACCGTCACCAATCGCATATTCCACCCACCACTTTGCATCGACCACCGGTTTTCCCAAGTCAAATGCCGCCTCGTAGAACTTGCGCACCTTCGGCAAATCCACGACATACAGAAACACCACATTGATTCGCTTTACGCTCGCCATAATTTTTCTCCTATTTCAGTTGGAATACCGTCGCCGCTTTCACCGCCGCGTCAACTAACGGCCGTTGGAAAATCCCCAGCCCGATAATCGACGCCATACAGAAATACAACGCCGCCCGCATCGGCCGGCTCACCGGGATTGGCACCGCACCGGCCGCCGGTTCCTCCAAGTAAATCGCCTTCGCCACGTTCAGGTAGAAATACAACGACACCACCACTGCCACCGAGCCGATGCCGGCCAGCACGTAGTAATGCCAATCCGTCTGCGCCCGTTCAATTACTGCGGCGAACAACTGAAACTTCCCGAAAAATCCACTCAGCGGCGGAACGCCCGCCAGCGACATCAATGCCGCAAACAACGCCAAACCCAATACCGGCGACCGACGACCCAACCCGGCAAAGCCAGAAATCTCGTCGGTCTCCGTCACATTCGTCACCGCAATAATCACGAGGAACGCGCACAGATTTGTAAACGCATACTGCCCGAGGTAAAACAGCACCGCGCCCGCGCCGAGCGTGTTCACCGCCGCCACGCCCATCAACATGTAGCCGGCATGACCGATCGAGGAATACCCCATCAACCGCTTGATATTCGTCTGCGGCAGCGCGCCGAGATTGCCGTACAACAACGTCGCCGCCGCCAGCACCAACACCAGCGTCGTCCACAACGCGCTTACCGGCAGCAATCCGACCAGCAGCACCCGCAGCAACAGCGCAAACCCCGCCGCCTTGCTCCCGACCGCCAGGAACGCCGTTACCGGCGTCGGTGCGCCTTGATACACATCCGGCGCCCAAATCTGGAATGGCACACTCGCGATTTTAAATCCAAGCCCCGTCATCACCAGCAACATCCCCAGCGTGAACGCCGGCCCGGTCGTGCCAGCCTTCAACGTCGCCGCCAGCGTGTCAAAATTCGTCGTACCGGTCGTGCCGAAAATGTACGCGATGCCGTACACGGTGAACCCGCTCGACAGCGCACCGAGAATCAGGTATTTCGCCCCGGCTTCGAGTGATTGCACCTGCCGGCGCAGGAAACTCGTCAGGATGTAGAACGTAATCGTCACCAGTTCCAACGACACGAACATCAGAATGAAATCATTCACCGATGCCGTCAGCAGCATGCCGGTCGCGGCCAGCAACACCAGTGAGTAGAATTCCGCCACGCCGGACTCGAACCGTTCCGCAAATTCTGCTCCCATTACTAATACCAACAACGTCGCCACCAAAAACAGCCGTTTGAAATACAACGCCAACGTATCGAGCCGGTACATTCCGTGGAAGCAAGTCGTCGTCTGTGGTTGCAGCGTGAAACTATAGAGTAAAACCAGCGCAACTAACGCCGCCAAGCCAAGTCCAATCGACCGCTTGTTCATCGTCGGACGAAATGCGTCGCTGAGCAGCGTTACCAACGCTAGTGCGACCAGCATCGCCTCTAATTGAACTGAGCCGAGAGCCGTCATCGCTGCACCTCCGCAACCTTCGGCACAATCGTGGCGACGCTCTTTTGAATAATGCCAGTCAACACTCGCGGGCAGAACCCGACCGTCAACAGCACCGCCAGCAACAGCACATACGGCAACTTCTGCCACGGCGTCGTCGCGTCTTTCAGCATATTCCATTTCTCATCGAACGGTCCGAAGAAACTCGTCCGCACCGCCCACAACAGATATGTCGCCGTCACCACGATGCCCCACACCGCGCAGATCGTGGCCACGCGGAACAGCGTCGAGCCTTGCGACCACGCGCCGATGAACACCATCACTTCGCTCACAAAATTCGCAAACCCCGGCAGCCCGCTCGATGCCATCACTGCCATCACCATGCACACGCCGATGAACGGAATCTTCCGCGCCAGCCCGCTCAAGTCCGGCACATTGCGGTTGTGCGTCTGGTGGTAGAAAAACCCAATCAACGAGAACGTCAGCGCCGCCATCACACCGTGCGCGAACATCAACAGCACTGCGCCGCTCACACCGACGACATTCAGCGTCGCGATGCCGAGCAAGATGTATCCCATGTGGCTCACCGAGCTGTACCCGATCACAAATTTCCAATCCTTCTGCGTCAACGCCGCCCAGCCCGCGTACAAAATATTGAAGCACGCCAGAATCGCCAGCAGGTTCGCCCAATGCCGCGCCCCTTCCGGCAACAGCGGCAACGCCAGCCGGATGATCCCGTACGCGCCGAGTTTCTTCAGCACCCCGGCATGCATCATCGACGCCGCCGTCGGCGCGGCCGCGTAACCAATCGGCGACCAAGTATGGAACGGCCACATCGACGCCAGAAATCCAAACCCGAACAGCAGGCACGCAAATACCCATTTCTGCATTGCGCTAGCGAGATGCAGATTCTGTTTCAGTTCCACCATGTCAAATGTCCGCCCACCCGCAAAATACATCGCCAGCAACCCAATCAACGCCAGCACCGCCCCCGCCGTCAGGTACAACGTCAACTTCATCGTCGCATACTCTTTCGTCCGCCCGTGCTTACCCGGTGGCAGCGACCCGAACATCCCGATCAGCAGGTACATCGGAATCACCGCCATCTCGTAGAAGAAATAGAAGAAGAACATGTCCGTCGTGCAGAACGTCCCGCTGATTCCCGACGTCAACGCGAGGAACAAAATGTAGTATTCCTTCTGCCGGTCATGAATCTCGTGCGACACCAGCGCCCCGCAGAACGACACGATCCCAACCAGCAACAGCAACGTCATCGAAATCCCGTCCACGCCAAACTTCAGTGACACCCCCAGCGATGGCAGCCACTCGATGCTCTTCACGAACTGATACCCCGCATTCTGCCGGTCAAACTGCGAGAAAATGTACAGCGTCAGCGCCAGCGACATCCCTGTCGCCAAAATCGCCAGCGCCCGAATCGCCCCCGGCTTCCGCGCCGGGAACAAAAACGCCGCGAACGCCGCCGCGAGCGGGAGCAGGACCGCAATTATTAGAAAAATCTGCACGTAGTGGCGTTACTTTCTGTTCACGCGTTTCGAGTTTTCTGCTGTCTTGCGGGTGTTCTCCTCTATGTCAATGAACACCATTATGCCTTCCGAAGCGGCAAACAGCGTTACGAATCCTACAGCGCCGCCCAAGAACGTAACTAACATAAGCAAACCACTCGTTTCGCGTGATGCTGCCAGCATGATTATGGAGATAATCGCACCAATTGCTACCAGCCATGCCAATATCTTGTACACTCCCGCCATTACTCTCAGTGCTGGATATCGCGCCTGCGCTGATTCATGGTACTCCCTAGCCTCCGTTTTAATTTCTTCAATCACTTCTGGACTGACGGTGGGCGCGCCAGCTTTATCCGCACTGCACTTCCAGCAAGAGTCGAATTGATCCTCAACCGTCTCACCGCATTTTTTGCACTTCCACATATCATCCTCCGTTCAATTAGCTATTTCACCACCACGTAGTAAATGATGACCGTCACACCGAGGCCGAACAGGAACGCATAGCCGGGAATGCTGCCGGTTTGGAGCAGCCGCAACGTCCGCCCGAGCAAGTTCGTCCCGCCCGACAGGCCGCCGATGCCGATCTTCTGCAGAATCCAACGATCAAACAACTCGCACGCCGTCGCAATCGTGCCTTGCACGTACTTGATGATCAGCGCGTACAACTCGTCGAAGTAATACTTGTTCTCGACCAACGTCCACACCGGCCCGAGCGCCCGCTTCACCGGCGCATCGCTCGGCTCGCGCTTCAGGTAAATCGCCGCCGCCAACAAGAACCCGACCACCGGCACGCAAATCAGTCCGGCCGTCAGCAATACCGGGTGATGTGCCTCAACCTCGATCTTACCGGCAATGAACTCCGGCAGTTTGTCGCCCCAGCCTGCGATCACCGACAACACCGCCAGGAACACCAGCGGCAACGTCATCACCGCCGGCGACTCGTGGGCGTGATCGTACGCGTGGTGGTCGCGTGGTTTACCGAAGAAGACCACGAACACTTCCCGGCCCATATAGTATGCCGTCAACACCGCCGTCAGCACTGCGATTACGAACAGCGCCTTGTTGTGGTCGAACGCCAGCAGCAAAATCTCGTCCTTCGAGTAAAACCCGCTCAACGGCGGCACGCCCGCCAGCGCCAGCGTGCCGACGAGAAACGTCCCGAACGTCACCGGCGTCTTCTTCCACAGCCCGCCCATCTTCCAAATGTCCTGCTCATGGTGCAACGCGATGATCACGCTACCCGCGCCAAGGAACAGCAGCGCCTTGAAGAACGCGTGCGTTGTCAGGTGGAACATCGCCTGCGTTGGCCCACCCAGCCCGACCGCCATCACCATGTAGCCGAGCTGCGACAACGTCGAGTATGCGAGGATGCGTTTGATGTCGTTCTGCGCGAT
>JBAWWR010000135.1:0-5849 GCA_037146675.1 Verrucomicrobiota bacterium
TCGACACTGTTGGAAACTGCCAAAACTCCGGCATCAAATATGGATGCGGATACGACGACAACCCGCCACCTTCGGCTAACTCTTGCCGGAAGTTTTGCAGCTGTTTTTCAGACAGCCGACCTTCAAGGAAAGCGCGCGAATAAATACCGGGCGCGGCGTGGCCCTGAAAATAGACCAGATCGGCCGGCCGGTCGCCGTCGCCGCCGTGAAAGAAATGGTTGAAGCCGACTTCATAGAGCGTGGCTGCCGATGCATACGTGGAGATATGCCCACCGACATTGGTCGTGGAGTTGGCCTTCACAACCATCGCCATCGCATTCCAACGGATGAAACTTTTAATGCGCCGCTCCAATTCGCGGTCGCCAGGATATGGCGGCTCAGCGGTCGGCGGGATCGTGTTGACGTACGGTGTATTGGCGGATTTACGATTCGGATTCATGGATAATTCGTCCGAAGAATAACCCATTCTCGCCAAAACACAAACACCGGCTATACTTCCACCGTGCAGTTTCTCGATCTCACATTGCCAACGCCGGCAGAGAACCTCGCTTGCGACGAGGTCCTGCTCGATCTCGCCGAAGCCGGTCAGACCGGCGAAATCCTCCGCGTCTGGCAACCACCGGAACATTTTCTAGTGCTCGGCTACTCAAATAAAATCCGCACGGAAGCTAATCTCGACCAAGCCCGGCACGACGGCGTACCGGTCCTGAGACGTTGCACCGGTGGCGGCGCGGTTTTACAAGGACCGGGTTGCCTCAACTACTCGCTGATTTTGCGGATTCCGGACACCGGCCCCCTCGCCCACATCTGCGAGACCAACCAGTTCATCATGGAAAAACACCGGCAACTTCTGGCACCACTGGCCGGGACCGGTATTGCCACTGTTTGCGTCCAGGGCCACAGCGACCTGACGCTAGGCGACTTGAAGTTTTCCGGTAATGCCCAACGCCGCCGCCGCCGGCATCTGCTTTTTCACGGCAGCTTCCTGCTAAACCTTGACGTCGATCGCGTCGAACGTTTGTTACCATTTCCCTCACGCGAACCGACTTACCGGCACCACCGACAGCACAAAGATTTTCTGGTAAATCTGGGAGTTGCTGGTTCCAAAATCCAAGCCGCACTCCGACAGGGCTGGCAAGCCACTGAGCCGGCGCGCGCATTGCCGGTGGAGAAAATCACCGCGCTCGCTAACAATCAGTATTTAGCCGACGACTGGATTTTAAAGTTTTAGCGCTGCGATATTTCAATCGCCTTGGACGTAGAATCTGCCGCCCGCGCGATGCGTCGAAGCATTCCCGCAAATACCAGTTCGTGCAGTGGATAGAGTAGATACCAGTATGCCAAACCGGCAAGCCCCGCAGGATCAAAAATTGCGGTCTGGCGAATAATTGAACGCTGCCCTGCCACCTGCACCTCGAACTCCAACCAAGCGCGCCCGGGTAGTTTCATCTCAGCCACAAGCCGCAAACGGCGGTCCGGCTCGAAAGCTTCCACCCGCCAGAAATCCACCGTATCGCCAACGCCAAGCGTTTCGGCATCCCGCCGGCTACGACGCAATCCAACGCCGCCCACGAGCAGGTCGAGCCAGCCACGGATTTTCCAGAGCCATTGCCCGTAATACCAACCCGTGTTACCGCCAATACGACGGATTGGCGTGAAGGCAGCGGCTGGTGACACTCCAACTTCCACCGTACGCGAGTCAACAATGCGGGTCCCAAACCGGACCCCACCCCATTGGCGTGGACCACCTGACGCCGACAGCGCATCCGACCAGCGCGTCTCAGCGAATTCGCAATCTTCATTCCGCAACGCGCTCGCAATCGCATCGCGAATACCGATCGGCCGAATCTGAAAAAGTTGGCGGGCCGAATCATTGTGAACCACGGTCGAGTGTCGCATGCTATCAATTAACTTGCGGCCAACTCGCGCGTACAATGGTGTAATCAAAGCCAGCCATAAGCTTGATAGGCGCGGCGTCAGGACCGGCACCGAAATCATCCACCGGTGTAGATGCCGTTGACCGGCGTATTCGCGCATTATTTCTCCGTATGATACTTGGTCAACGCCACCAATCTCGACAACTCGGCTACCGGCACAGTCCACATTGAGCGCAGCAACGAGATAATCCAGCAGATCGCCAATCGCAATTGGCTGGGCGGGCGTCGCGACCCAACGTGGCGTCACCATGATAGGGAGCCTTTCGACCAGCGCGCGAATCATCTCAAACGAGAGGCTACCGGAACCGATAATGATCGAAGCGCGAAACTCAATCGTCGGCACACTGGACATTCGCAGGATTTTGCCCACTTCATGCCGACTGCGCAAATGCGGCGAAAGCGCATTCACGTCATCGCCTAGTCCGCCGAGGTAAACAATCCGGCGGACACCAGCTTCCAGCGCTGCCGCTGCAAAATTCCGTGCCGCCTGCCGGTCTTGCTCTTCGAAGTTGCCGGTCGAACCCATCGAATGCACGAGGTAATAAGCTACGTCCACGCCACGCATGCCTGCTGCCAACGAAACGCCGTCGAGCACATCGCCGTGTACGAGTTCCGTCTGTGACCCGACGCGCGCCTGTAGAAATTCTGGCCGCCGCGCCAGACAGCGCACCCGGCAGCCTCGCGCTTCGAGTCGCCGCAGTAACCGCCCACCGACATACCCGGTCGCGCCGGTTAGGAGTACAAGATTACTCATTCAGGAATTGAGCCTCCAAATCGCGAAATTTAAGGCTGTGGCAAAGCTAACCCACACTAAATAGGGCAGGAATAACCAACCGGCGGTAGGCGTGACTTTCCAAAAGAGTAATGTGGTGACAACGATTGCTACCCACAGCACCACGATTTCCGCGAAGGCCGCGCCGGGGTTTCGGAGGCCAAAAAAGACAACCGACCACACCGCATTCAGAGTCAGCTGAATGAAAAACATGAGCAACGCCAACCGCGCGCCGTCCCACCCAACCCGCCGCCATACCAACCACGCCGCCACAGCCATCGCAATATACAAGAGCGTCCACACCGGCCCGAACAACCAAGCCGGCGGAGTCCAAGATGGTTTCGCGAGCGTTGGATACCAATCCTGAACAGCGCCGCCGGTTGCCGTTCCGCCAATTGCCGCGGCCACGAAGCTGGCCACGCAAAATCCGCCAAGCACCACCCATTGGTTGTCGAGTTTCATCCTATTGCTCCAAAGATACACAGCCCAGTACAGCAGGTACTATACGACCTTTGGCAATGTATTTGACCGAAGTTGAATGGGTGACGGCCGGTCATTTCTTGATCCGCTTTAGCGCCGCCAGAGCTCGGTTCCGTGCCCAGCCGTGGTCGATAATCGGCGCAATCGGTTTTGCTGCCCACCGACGAACATATTCCCCGGCTGGATCAAATTTGGCCGCTTGCGTTGCCGGGTTGAAGATGCGGAAGAACGGCGCCGCATCCGCCCCGCAGCCAGCCACCCATTGCCAGCCGAGCGTGTTGTTAGCTAGATCGGCATCCACGAGCGTATCCCAAAACCAACGCGCTCCAACCTGCCATGGAATCAGCAAATCTTTCACGAGAAATGACGCCACGACCATCCGCACCCGGTTATGCATCCAGCCGGTCGTCCATAGCTCATTTAGGCCGGCATCCACTAGCGGAAACCCGGTCGCACCACGTTGCCACGCCGTTAATTCCTGCGCGTCCCGGCGCCACGGGAACTTCTTAAACTCCGGTCGTAGTGGGTTTTCTGCCGTATGCGGGAAGTGATAAAGCAAATGTTGCGCAAACTCCCGCCACACCAACTGCCGCCGGTAATCCTCACGCGGTGCTGCTAACCAGACTTGCCGGGGCGAGATTTCCCCAAAGTGTAAATGCGGTGACAAGCGTGACGTCCCAACTCGCGCTGGTAAGTCACGTCCGGCCTTATATCCAGCCAAGCCATCGCGGATGAATCGCTGCAACTCCTTCATCGCGCCCGCCGAACCTGGTTGCCAGTCGAAATCACGCGCCCAATCGCGCTTCGGTAATAAACCAAGGCCATTGAGTTTCAGCGAAGTCGGCCAAGATTTGGGACTGGTCAGATGCACTGGTACCGGCGCGCTGGAGCACATGCGTTGCTTCAAACACGCACGCCAAAACGGCGTAAACACCCGGTACGGCCCGCCACTTCCAGTCTTGATATCACTCGGCTCGAACAACAGTGCAGAGTTAAAGTTTTCTACCTGCACCCCGTCTGCGCCCAATGCCTGATTGACCTGCGCGTCGCGCGCAATCACCGCCGGCTCACACCGGCGATTCCAATATACCGCTGTCGCGCCGGTTTCCTTCACCAGCGCTCGCAATGTCGCCAATGTCGCCCCGCGACGAATAATCAACCGCAGTCCAAGATTCCGCAACTCCGTATCGAGTGCTGCCAACGAATGATGAAGCCACCACCGGCTCGCAGCCCCCGGCGCCCACGGCGATTCTTCCACTGGTGACCAAATAAAAACCGGCACAACCGCGTGGCCGGATTGACTCGCCGCAGCCAACGCTAGATTATCCGCCACGCGCAAATCGAGGCGAAACCAGATAATGGAAGTCTTCACCATGTAGCAATGTTATGGTTGATGCTACCACTTAGCAACCCGCCGCTTTCGTTCGCGATCTACCGAGGATTAACTTTGTTAATCAACCATCAGACCCACAACTGCCGGTCGAGCGACCGGTATTGGATCGCTTCGGAAATGTGCTGCGTCTGGATTGCCGAAGCGCTGTCGAGATCAGCGATCGTGCGGCTGACTTTCAGAATCCGGTCGTAGGCGCGGGCGCTCAGGTTTAATTCCGTCATCGCCATCTTGAGCAGCTCCTGACAGTCGGCATCCAACCGACAATGCTGCTTCATTTCCTTCGGGGCCAGCCGCGCATTGGCGTGCCCCAACCGGTCGCGTTGCACCGCACGGGCGGCAGCGACGCGGTGCTGGACCTTTGCGGATGTTTCACCGGTCGCTTCACCGGCCATTTCCTTGTACTTTACTGCCGGCACTTCGATGTGAATGTCAATCCGGTCGAGTAGTGGGCCACTGACACGGTTCCGGTATTTCGTGATCATGTTCGGCGAACAGCGGCACTCACGCTTCGGATCGCCGTAGAAACCGCATGGACACTCTTGCGTTGCCTTTTTGTGAAATTCGCATCTCAGTTCCACGGCCATCATATCCATACCGCTGGAAGTGTACGCAAGTCGTTCCTAAAGAAGCAACTACCATTGGTGACAAGCTGAAACATATTCGCCTGCAACGTCATTTATTCCAAGCTGATGTGGCCAGGCAACTTGGGGTCGATCCTGCAACAATTCATAATTGGGAATGCAAAATCTACCCACCTGCCAAACGTTATATGTCCCGTATTGAAAACTGGATCACCAAGCCATCGACTGAAAATAAAATCTAAGATTTTCACTACGCAAGATGACGCCTTGACCAGGAAAGTCACCCGGGATACACATCCGACCCTGCCGGACAGCAACGAATCCCAAAATACGTGGGTTCATTGCCTATTGGGGAGATCGTTTCCGAACATCCGAACGAGGTTTCTGGCTAAAAAGGCTCCACTCACCAAGACGTCACACCCATAGTTGGCGATCAAGGGACCGGTATTGGATGGCTTCGGAAATGTGCTGCGACTGAATGTCCGTCGCGCTGTCGAGGTCAGCAATTGTGCGGCTGACTTTCAGAATCCGGTCGTAGGCGCGGGCGCTCAGGTTCAATTCCGTCATCGCCATCTTCAACAACTCCTGCGACTCCGCATCCAACCGGCAATGCTCCTTGATCTGTTTGGGCGTCATTCGTGCGTTGCTGTGCTTGAATCGGCGGTGCTGGACTGCGGACGCTTGTT
>JBAWWR010000136.1:0-5783 GCA_037146675.1 Verrucomicrobiota bacterium
CCCACCGCATCTTCAGTCACCGGCGCATCCGCCGAGAACCGCATCACGCCACCCATGCGCAATGAGTTCACACCGACCCGGTTCTTCTCAAGTGTCGTCGGGAATGTCTGGCCGTGGAGCTTTGCGTTGGCGAGGTTGGGATCATTATCGGTCCACGATGCCGGGCGGACAATCATCACCGTCCCGTTCGTAATCCACTTCGCGGGATTCAAGTTGATGATCGGACGACCGGACCCGAGGGTATTGTCGTTCAGTGGCTCGGTGAACTTGAGCGCCTGACTGGTGGCATCCCATTTTTCGACCTTGCCGTGGAAAATCTCTGTCTCGTTTTGAACGAATGCGCCGTAGACGATGTGATTTTCGTCACCCGCCGTCGAGTGATTGTCGCCGGTGTACAGGAACCGACCGTAATACATGTAGTTGTCACCCTGCGAATAGTTGTGCCGCTGAAGCAGAATGTCGCAGGTCTGATTCTCGTTATGGGAGTACGTATCCATCGCCAGCACGTTGACGTGGTTTTTGTTGCCCATGACTTCGCCCTTCCGCACATCGCCATCGGTATCGGCGGTGAAGTACCACATCTTCTTTTCTTTATCGTAGCCGAGCGTCTTTGCGTGCACGCGCACCACACCGTGCGGATAACTCGACACAGTTACATATGAGCCCGGGAACAACCCGCGAATCGTCGCGACATAAAACTTCGCATCCTTGCCAGCCTTCACATCTTCCTGCAACCAGTCCCGGTACGAGTTCGATCCGCGCAAAATCCGGTTCTCCATGTGCACCATGGGATACATTCCCCAGAATGGCAGGCTGTCGCCCTCCGGCAAATTCAACGTGCGGTTGATTTCCATCCCGCTCAATTGCGGCACAGTCAGTTTTAATGTTCCGCCGCGCTCATCGACCACAGTAATCGCATTGCCCAGAGTTGTTCGTGTGGTTTGCGCCGGTAACGCCGGTGACCACACTGGTGTCTGGCTAATGTTCTTCGGCTTCCAAGTGGCCATTGCGTTCGTTGGAATCAACAGGACGCCACCACCGGCCGCGATGATATCTTTGGATGCTTTCTGGAAAGTCGCTTCCGCTGCCGGCAACGTGTCAACCAGACCGAATTGCTCCAGCGAATAACTGGGGATATTGGTTTGTGCGCGCACTGTTGCGCACAAGCAGATGCCGATCAAAGCTAAAGATTGAATCTGTTTCAGATGATCGCCTCCGGGAAAACCAACTTCAACCCGCGTTTGCGCTTCTTCATCGGGACCGCAAACCGGAGGAAAAAGCCCCAACCTTGACCGTGGTCGGTGTCCAACGCCACTTGCAGCGTATGGACGCCTTTGCTCAATTTGACCCGCGCCACTGTGCGATCCGGTGTGCCCGGATTGCGGCGCTCCAACTGCTGCGCGACTGGCTTGCGATCCACAAACAATTTCGCACCACCGTCGTGACCGAGCCGGATTTCCCACTCACCGGCTTGCCGGACCCGCACTTTGGCTTCGGCATGCGCAATTCCATCCCGCTTGTCAAAGAGTGGATGCAGGTTGAGGAATCCCGCTTTCGTCGACAGCACCTTGGCGTTCGCAATTGTGACCGCACAGCTCGCCGCCAAACCGCCGGCGGATTTCGGTAACAATTTTCCGACGCGCCAGTCCATCACATATGGCGACACCCATTTGTCGTCAGCCTTGCGCTCCAATGAGCCGCGCTCTTTTCGAAGCATGGCTGCGAACGCAGGCTTACTGGAAACCGCGGGCTCCGAAAGATCGAGCATCTCCTGCAACATTCTTGCTCCGAGACTGCCGGGCTGGCGCTTGATAATTCGTTTCGCCATTTTCTGGCTCGCTTGCAACAGCGGCAACTCCGGCAACAGTTTTTCAGCAGTGGCGCCAACGGCGCTGGGGTTATTCAAATCCGCCATGATCTGCTTCGCGTCCCGGTAGGCCCGGTATAACGTCGCCGTCTTGACCAAATCGCGCATCGTCTTGGAGAAGTGCACCGTGACGGCCGTGTCCTGATTCTTCGGGAACAAGGCGGTGCGATGGTCGAGCTTCGGCTGATCAAAGTTGTCATTGCGCCAGGCAGCGCGTTGTTTCGGATCGCGGAAGTCCGGCACGTCATACGCCTTGCCGTTTTCGACTGAGGACCGGTAGGCGAGGATGCCGGGAATCGTGCAGTCACAGGCTTTGTAGATTTCAAACGGCCCCGGTTCGCCAAAGAGAATATTTCTGGCAAAATAGTACAGCACCCAGAAGTCGCCGCCGCCGTGGCCGGTCTTGGCCGCGAGTTCACCGAGTTCGCCCCAACTCGGTTTCACATCGAGCATCACACCGCCGCCGGTCGCGCCAACGCGCACGTTCAACTTGCCGTGAAGCATTTCGGCGGCCGCATTCGTACCCCAAATTCGTTGCTGGTGCGTGTCGCTGGTGGTGGCGCCCATCAGGTTGCGAACGACCGATCCGTTCGACATCGTAATGAGGGACGAGGCAATGCCACCCATGCCACGCTTGGCATCGCGCATGGGAAAACCGGCCAGGCTCACCGATGCCGGCAACGACACAACGCGGGTGGGCCGCAACCCGGTGATATACATCATCGGCCCGAGCGAGTGCGTGTTGTAGTAATGAAAATTCAGCCAGCTCCGCCACGAATGGAGTTGGTTGCCGGGATTAATCGGCGTGCCGTCAATGTACGTGTACGCCAAGGTTCGACACTCGTGGACGTACTCGTACTCCGCGTACATCAGTTCGCCGAAGAATCCTTCGCGCCACTTTCGCTCGAGCCACATATTGGCAGCTTGGAACGGATAGTTTTCCGCGAGATTGTACACCAGTTTGGATTTCTCAACTTCCTCGACCAGCCGGACGCCTTCAGCCATCGTGTGGAATGAGGTCACCTCGGAAAGCACGTGCTTACCGGCACGCAGACAGGCAATCGCGTCGTCCGCGTGCGCGACGCAATACGTCGCCAACAGCACCGCATCAAAATCCATCGCGAGAAACTCGGCAGCATTGGCCGTGACATGTGCGCCGGGATTCGCTTTCAGAAATCCATCGCGCATGTGCTGGTTGTAATCGCAACCGGCCACGATATCAAAATTGAGCGCCCGGCAGCTGTCGTAGAATGACGACCCGCGCCCCAAACCCCAAATGCCCAAACGAATCTTTTTGTCGGTATTAAATATTTTAGTCATTAGATTTCTCCGAGTGATATGTAAAACAGCCAATTCGTGAAAACCAAAATCCGGTTCTCACCTTTGCGCAGCGTCACCGTAATTCGGTCCGCCGACGGATGATACCCATGTAGGAAACTGCCATTCCAAATCAACTGGCCGTTCAGCCAAACCGCGTACGGCAACGAGCCGCCCACGTGCATGGTCGTCTGCATCTCCTTGTCCGACTGCACGACTGCAAGCGCAAACGCGCCGGCGTCGCGGGACGCGGCACCGGGCTTATCAGGGAAAACATCTTGGCCCATCGGCATCACACCACCGCGTTCCAACCAAGATTTTTGCCACCAACTCGTCTTCGTAATCTCGGCTTCCCGGTCAAATTTCCGCCAGCCATCGAAGTTTTCCGGCAAGGGCGGATAGGCGCCTTTACCGGCGGCGATGGGATCGTAATCTTCCGGCATATTCGCCAGCACGACTGGCACACCAGCTTTCCACGAGACCGGCGGCGAGATCGTCCAGTCGGTGACGGCGTTGTGGTACAGCGAAGTCTTCTCGACGAGCGGTGCGTGGCAGCCGAGCACATCCAGAACCGCCCGAGCCATTGCGCGCCACGTGTGAATCGTGTGGTGAATCCCGTCCGGTCCCCACATTTCATTACCGGCAGCGAGGCCGGCGTCGAAAAGCGCCTGACTATCAACAACCAGGCAATCGTATTGCTTGGCGAGCTCGTAAACGACCGGCGCGTAGACCGTTGACCGGTAGGACGGGCTGCTGGGATTCCGAATCGGCGAGGGCGTGAAAAGAACCATCTGCGCGCCAGTTTTGCGAGTCGCCGCGACCATCTCGCCAAGATCACGCCGGTAATCTTCTGGCGGCTTACCGTCCACTGTCCCGATGTTGACGATGACCAAGTCTGGTTTTACGCCGAGCACATCCTTCGCGTACCGGGCTTTGAGCTTGGCGGTATTGTTGCCGGCAACGCCGGCATTAAACAGAATCAGGTTCGGATGTCCGTTAGCTTGCAGCGTCTCGATGACCCAATCACACCACGCGCTGCCGTCGGTAAGACTATTACCGCAGAAGACAATGCGCTGGACGCCGGTCATCTGATTTGTTTCGCCTGCGTTCACAATCCCGGCAACCAACGTAGCCAGAAGGACAAGCCTCACCGCACAATCATCCAATCCAGCTTCGCGCCGTCTGGGGCCGGCGTCGCGAATTGGATTGTGAATCCTTTGGCGTCTTTCTTTATGATTGCCCGATTGCCGAGCCAGCTTTGTTCCACGAATACGGCGTAATCACCATCAGCCTCTTCCACCGGCAACGTGATTGTCACGCTGTCCTGCTTGGCTTTGACGGCGACATTCTTGCCGCGCAGGTTGCGCGCTGGTGTCGCGTCGCCGGAGAGACCGGTCGTCGAAATCGGACCGGTAAACTTAAACACGCCGGTATCACGGGCCACCGTCAAGCTGGCAACCTTCGGCGGACGATTGGTCGTGATGTCGTAATTCCACTTGAGCGGTTGCTCGTGGTACGGCTGGGCGAACAGAATCGCCGCGTTGGCGGTGTCCGCCGCAAACTTGATGCCAGTATTGCAGATGGCATCAAATTTTAAGAGCGTGTTCCAGGGCGGTGACCGATCATAGCGATTGGTCTGCCAAGAGATATCGCCGGGGCCGCCGTGGACCCACAAGACGGAATCGCGAATGACTGAACCGTTGTTGGCGATGTCAAACATTGCCGCCGGGAAAACGCCGGGGACGGCATCCCATACCCAACTACGGAAAGGGGTCGGCTTGAACGGATCCGGGCCGATGGCTTGTTCGACAGCATCACCGGCAGCAAAATCAAAAGACGTTCCGACAAAGGGCGTCGGGACAAGTTTGATGCTATTCTTGGAATTTTTCACGCCGTCGGACACGTCGTAGGCATTGGCGCCGGGCGCGATGATGTAATGGAGCGCGACTTCGTGGCCATCCCAGCTGTAATTTTCGGGCTTGTAGAGTGTCGTCGAGCCGGCGGATTTTGCGCCCCACCAATGCCGGATGATCCGCAGATCCTTCGTGCCATCGGCATTCTTGGTCACGCTATCAATCAGGAACCAGCGCCGAACATCCTTGGTTTTCGCGACGTACTCGCTTGTTTCATCCACAGCGAAATACCGACCCACAGCGTCCTCGGTAACCGGCGCATCGGCGGAGAAATGAATCAAACCGCCCATATCGAGGCCTTTGCCACGTTTGACGGTCGTCGGATAGGTCTGACCGTGGTAGGTCGCATTGGAAAAAGTATCGCTGACTTCGGTATACGATGCCGGGCTGACGATGGCGACCGTGCCGTTGGTGATCCACTTAGCCGGATTCATATTGATGATCGGGCGGCCGCTGCCGAGGGTGCTCCCGGCGGTTGGCGCGTCCTTGTATTTCAGCTCACCAGTCCCGGCATCCCAACTCGCGACCTTGCCACGAAAGATTGTGGTCATCGCTTCGACGAATGCGGCATAGATCACACCGTTCTCATCACCGGCAGTCGAATGAACATCGCCCATATACTTAAACCGCGCGTCGAACAGGTAGTTATCGCCTTGGGAATAGTTGTGCCGCCACATCCGCACGTC
>JBAWWR010000137.1:0-5676 GCA_037146675.1 Verrucomicrobiota bacterium
GACGCAAGACGATTTCGTCGTCCGCGTCTCCGACCGGCGCGCGTGGCAGCAGAAATTTACCGCAGCCGGTATCACCGCCGACCAGCAATACGCCGCCTTCCAAGCTATTGATAAAATGGAACGCGAGCCGGTCGAGAAAACGCGCGAGAAACTTGCCGCCGTTACGCCGAAGGTAGACGAAATTCTCGCCTTTGCCGGCCAGACAACGCCAGACGGCGATCTGAAAACTGTGTTCGACAAGCTCGGCGACCTTGCCGGTTATTGTCAGGTGGATTTCAAAATCGTGCGCGGTTTGGCGTATTACACCGGCATCGTCTGGGAAATTCACGACCGGAAAGGCGAACTCCGCGCCATCGCCGGCGGCGGCCGGTATGACAATTTGTTGAAACTAGTCAGCGGCGTGGACTTACCGGCGCTCGGTTTCGGCATGGGCGACGTGGTGTTGGGCGAATTACTCAAGGAACGCGGGCTGTTGCCAAAACCTGAAGCCGGCGTGGATTGCTATTTCATCATCGCCGACGAGGCATTGCGGCCGGCGGCGTTGAAACTGGCGCACGATTTGCGCGATGCCGGTCAGGCGGTGGAGTATTCGTTGACGCCGGCGAAAGTCGGGAAACAGTTTCAAACAGCGTCCGGGCTTGGCGCTCGGTATGCCGTCGTCATTGGACCGGAAGAATGGAACACCGGCCAAGTGAAATTGAAAAATCTCGTGAGCGGCGTCGAAATGCCGGTCGCGATTGCGGAATTGAAGGAAAAACTGAAATGAAACGGACTCAGAATTGCGGCGAACTGCGTGCGGCGCAGATTGGACAGAAAGCAACTTTAGCCGGCTGGGTCCACGCGCGCCGGGACCTCGGCGGCATCGTGTTCATCGAACTGCGCGACCGGGAAGGCAACACGCAACTCGTGTTCGATCCGCAGCACAACAAAGCGGCGTGGGAGTTGGCGCAGTCGTTGCGCAGCGAGTTCGTCATCGCCATCGAAGGCACGGTCCGGCAACGGCCGGAAGGCACGGTCAATTCGAAACTGCCGACCGGCGAGGTGGAATTGCTGGCGGATACGCTCGAAATTCTGAATCCGAGCGAGACGCCGCCGTTCCAGATCGATGAGTCCGGCGGCGCGCAAGTCGGCGAGGATTTGCGGTTGCAATACCGATATCTCGATTTGCGTCGGCCGAGCATGGCGAAAAATTTAAAACTCCGGCACAAAGTTGCCAAAACGGCGCGCGATTACTTCGACGCAAACGGTTTCCTTGAAGTCGAGACGCCGATCTTGTTCAAGAGCACGCCGGAAGGCGCGCGGGAATATCTGGTGCCGTCACGCGTGAATCCCGGCAAGTTTTTCGCATTGCCGCAGTCGCCGCAGCAGTTCAAGCAGATGCTGATGGTCGCCGGCGTGGAGCGTTATTTCCAGTTGGCGAAATGCTTCCGGGACGAAGATTTGCGCGCCGACCGGCAACCGGAGTTCACGCAGATTGATTTGGAAATGAGCTTCATTGACCGGGAAGATATGTACGCGATGATCGAAGGCTTGCTCGCGCAAGTCTGGCTCGCGGCACGGGGCGAAAAAATCCCAACGCCATTCCCGCGGATGCCGTACGTCGAAGCGATGAACCGGTTTGGCAGCGACAAGCCGGACACGCGGTTTGGCATGGAACTAGTGGATGTGACTGAGGATTTCAGGGAGAGCAAGTTTAAGGTGTTCCGGTCGGCGGCTGATGCCAGTGGCGGAGTTGTGAAGGCGCTTAATGCCAAAGGCTTCGCCTGCGCAACGCAAGGCCAGATTGAACAACTCACCGAGACGGCGAAGAGTTTCGGCGCGAAAGGCTTGGCGTTCATCAAGGTCGAAGGCGGCGAATGGAAGTCGCCGATTGTGAAGTTTTTCAGTGACGCCGAGAAAGCTGCACTGACCAGTAAACTCAAAATCGAGGAAGGCGACTTGATTCTATTCGGTGCCGACCAGCGCGAAATCGTTTGGGAAGTGCTGGGACGCATCCGGCTCATCGTCGTCGATATTCTCAAGAAAGATGGCAAGCTCAAGATTCGCGATGACCAATGGAATTTCCTGTGGGTCGTGGATTTTCCGCTGATCACCTTTGACCGGGAAGCGAACCGGTATAACTCAACGCACCACCCGTTCACGGCGGCGGTGGCGGAAGACGTGTCGTTGTTGGACACAGATCCGACGAAAGTGCGCGGGCAGCATTACGACATCGTGCTCAACGGCGTCGAACTCGGTGGCGGCTCAATCCGGATTCACCAGCCGGACGTGCAGAAGAAAGTTTTCGAGGATGTGCTGAAGATTCCGGCGGACGTCGCGCAATCCCGGTTCGGCTACATGCTCCAAGCGTTCCGGTACGGCGCACCACCGCACGGCGGCATCGCGCTCGGCTTCGACCGGTTACTGGCGATTCTCTGCGGCACCAGCAACATCCGCGACGTGATCGCGTTCCCGAAGACGGCGAAGGCCGTGGATTTGATGACGAATTCACCGGCTGAGGTTGAGCCGAAACAGCTCCGTGATTTGCATATCAAGCTTGATCTTGAAAGTTGAGCTTGTCGGGGTTAGTGGCTAGATTTGTTGGGTTAGTGGAGTTCACAGAAAAGGAATGGTTCCATGACAACACTCCTCAAACTGAATCGTCCGCAAAATAGGCTCGTCGGCACGAATCCGAAAATCGGGATCCGCCCGACGATTGACGGACGGCTCGGCGGCGTCCGCGAGTCATTGGAAAAGCAGACGCTGAATATGGCCAAGTCGGCAGCCCGGTTTCTGTCGCAGAACCTCCGCCACGCCGACGGGACAAAAGCAGAATGTGTGATTGCTGACCGGTGCATCGGCGGGATTGCCGAAGCGGCGATGTGCACAGAAAAGTTTACGAAAGCAGGCGTCGGCGTGTCATTGACCGTGACACCGTGCTGGTGTTACGGCTCTGAAACGATGGACATGGACCCGCTCACACCGAAAGCCGTCTGGGGCTTCAACGGTACCGAGCGTCCCGGCGCGGTTTACCTCGCAGCCCTCTCAGCCGCGCACAACCAGAAGGGGTATCCGATTTTCAACATCTACGGGCGCGACGTGCAGGACGGCGGTGACCAGACGATTCCCGCGGATGTACAAGCGATGTTGCTCCAGTTTGCGAAAGCCGGTCTCGCCGTCGCGGCGATGCGCGGTAAATCGTATTGCTCGCTCGGCGGCACTTCGATGGGCATTGCCGGCTCGATTGTGGATGCATCGTTTTTCGAGGCGTTCCTCGGCATGCGCGTGATGTTTGTGGATATGGTGGAGTTTGTCCGGCGGATTGAACGCAGCATCTACGACCCGAAAGAATTTACGAAGGCGCTCAAGTGGGTGCGCGAGAACTGCCGGGAAGGCCGCGACCTTAACAATCCGAAAAAACAGCACACGCGCGAGCAGAAAGACCGAGAATGGGAATATTGCATCAAGATGGCGATGATCGCCCGCGACTTGATGGTCGGCAATCCGCGCTTGGCTGAGTTAGGTTTTGGCGAAGAAGCGCTCGGTAATAACTCGGTTCTGGCGGGCTTCCAAGGCCAGCGCCAGTGGACCGACCACTTGCCCAACGGCGATTTCCTCGAAGCGATCCTGAATACCTCGTTCGACTGGACCGGTATCCGTCAGCCGTATATCGTCGCCACCGAAAATGATTCGCTCAACGGCGCTTGCATGTTGTTCAGCCATCTCCTGACCGGCAGCGCGCAAATTTTCGCTGACGTGCGCACCTATTGGTCGCCTGAAGCCGTCAAACGCGTCACCGGCCACACGCTGACCGGCAAGGCGGCAGCCGGAATGTTGCACCTCATCAACAGCGGTGCCGCCGCACTTGATGGTACCGGTGAGCAAGAAATCAACGGCCAGCCGGCAATCAAGCCGTGGTGGCAGGTCACGCCGGAAGACGCCGGCAAGTGTCTCGCAGCGACCGAGTGGTGCAACGCCGTTTTTGAATACTTCCGTGGCGGCGGTTACTCGACGCGGATGCGGACGCGCGGCGGGATGCCGGTCACGATGACGCGGTTGAACATTATCAAAGGCATCGGGCCGGCGCTGCAGATTGCCGAAGGCGAAACGGTAGAGTTGCCGGGCAAAGTCCACGACGTGCTCGACAAACGCACCAACGAAACCTGGCCGACAACGTGGTTCGTGCCAAACTGCTCCGGCACCGGCGCATTCCGCGATCCGTACACGGTGATGAACAATTGGGGTGCGAATCATGGCGCATTAAGTTACGGCCACATCGGCGCGGACTTGATCACGCTGGCTTCGATGTTGCGCATCCCGGTTTACATGCACAACGTCGCCGAAGCCAAAGTCTACCGGCCCAGCGCATGGATGGCATTGGGTGACGATTCCCGCGCCTGTGCAAACTTCGGCCCGCTTTACGGCAAGTATTAAAATGAATCCACAGCACTACATCGCTTGCGACCTCGGCGCGGAGAGCGGCCGCGTGATGCTCGGCACGCTTGACGCCGGTAAGCTGACGCTCGACGAAGTCCACCGTTTTCCCAACGGACCAGTCGTCATCAACGGCACGTGGCGCTGGGATGTGCTGCGGACGTTCGAGGAACTGAAAACCGGCCTCCGCAAAGTCGCCGAGCGCGGCCTGAAAGTTGAAAGTGTCAGTACCGATTCGTGGGGCGTAGATTATGTCTGGCTGAAAGACCGCGAACCGCTACTGACCGCGCCATATCACTACCGGGACACGCGCACTGACGGCGGTTTTGAGCGCGCTTTCGCGGCCGTGTCTACAGAGGAAATTTTCAGCGAAACCGGCGTTCAGTTCATGACGCTCAACACGCTGTACCAGTTGCACTGGGAAGCCGGCAACCGGCCGTGGCTGTTCAAGAACGCCGACCGGTTTCTTCTGATTGGCGACTACTTCAATTATTTATTCTCCGGCGTAGCGAAAGCCGAGCAATCACTCGCCAGCACAACCCAGCTTTACAATCCGAAAAAGAAAAAATGGTCGCGGCCGCTGCTCAGAAAACTCGGCCTGCCCAAAAAACTTTTTCCGGAACTCGTGCCGGCTGGGGCAGTACTCGGACCGGTTTTGTCGGAGTTTAGATTGACCGGTGCACAGGTCGTTGCGAGTTGTTCGCACGACACCGGCGCGGCAGTCGCAGCAGCGCCGGCGAACGGCAAGGGCTGGGCTTATCTGAGCTCCGGCACTTGGTCGCTGCTTGGTGTCGAGCTGAAGAAACCGCTAATCACTGAGCAGAGTCGGCAGTATAATTTCACGAACGAAGTCGGCTACGGCCACAGTATCCGGTTTTTAAAAAATATCATTGGCCTTTGGATTCAGCAGGAATGTCGCCGGCAGTGGGGTAAGCACGATTACAACGAACTCCGTCAACTCGCCGAGAAATGCACGCCGTTGCGGTCGCTGATCAATCCCAACGACGAACGTTTTGGCAAGCCGGGCAATATGCCGGAGAAAATTGCTGCGTTCTGCCGCGAGACCGGTCAACTGGAGCCGACCACGCACGGCGAGTACACTCGATGCATCCTCGAAAGCCTTGCGTTGCTGTACCGGCGGACGCTCGAACAACTTGAGGCTTGCACCGGCCAACCCATCACGACGTTGCACATCGTTGGTGGCGGCAGTTTTTCCCACGGTTCTCCGGCATCACGAAAATCGCATTTGACCAGTTGTTTTGA
>JBAWWR010000138.1:0-5641 GCA_037146675.1 Verrucomicrobiota bacterium
CGCCCGCAATCTGCGGGAATTTTCCAACTCGGTGACCATGCTGGGAGTCGTGGGACCCGACCATGCGGGGGAAAAACTCATCCATCTGCTGAGTGAGGAAGGAATCTCGACGGCGGGACTCTTCATCGATCCGGCGGTGCCGACCATCGTCAAGACCCGTATCATCGCGCAGCGGCAGCAGGTGGTCCGCATTGACCGGGAGCAGCCTGGATCCGGGTTTTCCAACCGTGAGGATATCCTTTCCAGGGCCTGCGCCTTGGTGGAGCAGGCTGATGCCGTCCTTTTTGAAGACTATGGCAAGGGACTGCTCAACCAACCTCTTGTCGATGCGGTATTGGAGAAGGCAAAAGCCCTTGGAATTCTGGTCACATGCGATCCCAATCCCAAGAATCCGCTGGAATGGCCCGGTATCTCGACCATCAAACCCAACCGTTCCGAGGCCTTTGCCGCGGCCGGAGTGGTCATGACCGAACCGGTGAACCCGGCGACGGAGGATGCCGCGATGCTTCGCGTGGGAAATACCCTACTGAAGCGCTGGAATGCGGGAGCACTGCTGATCACTCTCGGCGAACAGGGCATGATGCTTTTCCGCCCCGATCAACCTCCCTATCACACTCCAACGCGTGCCAGGGAAATTTTCGATGTCTCCGGTGCCGGTGACACTGCAATTGCGACACTGACTCTGGCATTGGCCGCCGGCGCAAAGCCGGTTGAGGCGGCAGAAATCGCGAACCACGCCGCCGGTATCGTTGTTGGCAAAGTCGGCACAGCCACCTGTACGACGGATGAGTTACGAGAGAGCTTCGCTAAGCACCAGCGACGGTAATTTAGACGCGGTTTACTTTTTCTTGTCCGTCGGCTTGACCGGTTTTTCTTCCGGTGGCGTGGTGGCATCAATGCGTGACAGCTTGCCTACACTGGCGTTGATATCCACACGTAGGTCAGCTGTCAGGGCAGAAAATTTGACCGATTTGCCGTCCAAATAAATCGTTGTCCCTGAACCCACGGTATATGTAGTGTCTTTACCGTCAGTGCCGGTGATTATGATCGTATTTTTGACCGTGTCCACAGACGCAATTTTGGCGTAGACCTTGGCTGGTTTTTCCTTCTTAACTGGAGCAGGTGTGGCTGCTGTCAGACTGATAGGGGTCAACAGTGTCGCAACTAGCAAGGCGCACATCAATAATTTCAGATATCGGCTCATATATTTACTCCTTAAAGATACGGTCGGTACTGATATGCGACAGGCGTAACCGGCGCAAGTTAAAAACTGCCGGGACCTTGACTTGCCGGAGGCCTTTCGCCATAGTCCGCCCACTATGGCGGACACCAAACCAGTCAATCTCATGGATAAAATCGTCGCGCTCTGCAAACGGCGCGGTTTCGTTTTCCAATCTAGCGAAATCTACGGCGGCATCAATGGCTTCTGGGACTACGGCCCGATGGGCGCCGAACTCAAACGCAACGTCCGCGATGCGTGGTGGAACGACACCGTTCGCCGCCGCCCAGATGTCGTTGGCATTGACGGCACCATCATCACGCACCCGCGCGTCTGGGAGGCGAGCGGCCACGTCACTAGCTTCAGCGATCCGATGGTTGACTGTAAAAAGTGCAAAGGCCGGTGGCGAGCCGATCAGTTGCCGGAGACCAAATGCCCCGAAGGCGGACCGCACGATTACACTGAGGCCCGGCAGTTCAATCTAATGTTCGAATCTCATGCCGGCCCGGTGAAAGACGATTCTAACAAGGTGTACCTCCGTCCAGAAACGGCGCAGGTCATCTTCGTCCAATTCCAGAACGTTCTCAGCGTCTCCCGGCAGAAGATTCCATTTGGCATTGCGCAAATCGGTAAGGCGTTCCGTAACGAAATCAACCCGCGCAACTTCACTTTCCGCAGCCGGGAGTTTGAGCAGATGGAACTCGAGTTCTTCATTAAACCCGGCACCGACGCCGATTGGCACCAGAAATGGGTCGCCGAACGCCTCAAATGGTACGAGACCATCGGCCTCCCGAAGGAGAAGCTCAGCGTTTACGAATACAAGAAGGAAGAACTTGCCCACTACGCCAGTGCTTGCGTGGATGTGATGTTCGCCTTCCCATTTGGCGTCCAAGAACTCGAAGGCATTGCTGCCCGCGGCAATTTCGATCTCAGCCAGCACCAGAAATTTTCTGGTAAGAGCATGGAATACTTCGATGACGAGACGAAGGAGAAATACATCCCGCACGTCGTCGAACCGAGTGCCGGTGTTGACCGGATTTGTCTCGCTCTGCTCTGCGCTGCCTATACCGAGGAAGAGGTCGCTCCCGGTGACATTCGCATAGTCATGAAATTCGCCCCGCGCATCGCGCCGGTAAAGGTGGCCGTCTTCCCGCTGCTGCGCAACAAGCCGCCACTGGTTGAGAAAGCCAAGCAAGTCTTTGAGCTGCTCCAATCGCATTTCACCACTGAATGGGACGACCGCGGCAACATCGGTAAACGTTACCGGTACCAAGACGAACAAGGGACGCCGTGGTGCGTCACCGTTGACTTCGACACGCTCGGTGAAAAAGGTTCCGAGCTGCTCGATACCGTCACGATTCGCGACCGCGACACAATGAAGCAAGAGCGCGTTAAGATCGCCGACCTCATCCCGCTTATCACCGGCAAGCTACGCGGTGGCCAGTAACATCAGCGGTTCTCAATGACGAGTCACCTTCCATTACTGATGAAACAATGGCGCGAGAAACGCGGCCAGGAAAGTTTCCGTGTCGTCGCATTTGGTTCGAGCAATACCGAAATCGGTTGGAGCTGCGAGGGCCGGCATGGCTGGCCGTGCTGGCTATCATGCATCTTCCGCGCCTCCGTCGGCCAACATGTGCAGTCCATGAACGCCGGCATCGGCGGCAACTCTGCAGTCGATTTGCTCAAACGCGTCAATCGCGATGTCTTGCCGATTCAGCCACACCTCGTCATCATCACCATTGGCGGTAATGATTTTTTCCAACGTCACACGCTAGCCGACTTCGAGTCGAACTTGCGCCAACTCGAAGCCATCCTGCGCGGCGCCGGCGCCGTTGTCGCCTTCCAGACTTACTACGCACTGCTGCCGGAAGCTGGAACGGGGTTCGATGCCTATATGGATGTCGTCCGCAAAGTCGCCACCGCGACAAATGCCGGATTGATTGACCAGTATTCCTGGTTTTCAGCGTGGCAAAAAGAAGACTTAACGACTTACCGGACCATCTTGCGCGACCCGGCCCATCTCAAGCCAGTTGGCAATGCGCTCTTCGGCACACTGGCCGGCCGTGTCTGCGGTTGTTGGGACCCGGCTGTGCCCGCAGATCTGCCGATCTACAATCACATACCGGCACTCGAACGCCACGGCGCGCCCACGCGCAATATCAAATTGCTTTGACCAGCGCTTACGACGGACGGACGACGGACGTTAATACTTCAAGCTGAGCGTGCAGCGCAGGATGTTGTGACAGTGGACGGTGTTAATGGTGGTTTTGCTTTGCCAGCCTTGGCAACACAACTCAGATTTGATCGTCGTCTGGCGTTTTGCGACAGCTTTCGCAATGGCGGCGGACAGATCAAAATCCCCACCGATACACGCATCATTTGGGCAATCAATGCGAAAGACTGACCGGGCGTTATCGAGATTGGGCGTGAAGCGAATCTGGCTGTTTTTCGAGATTCCTTTGGAATCGTAGTGCCCGAGTTCCACGGTCAAGGCCTTCAACTTCGGAAACTTTTCCGAGAGACAAGGCGAACTCCGTACCCGCTCATTTTCCTGTTCGCGGTATTCAAAACGCGGCCCGGCATGTAGTCGATACATCAATGTGAGTCTTTCTTTTGGTTGGGAACCCCGTGAACCTAGCATGAAATCGGGTTGCCGCCGGTAATAATCGGCACGTGGGTGCCGATTCTGTCCAGCGCCAGACCGGTCTCGCGCAATCAGGTGTTGACAAGGCGGTGGTTTTTTATGAATTTAACGTAGTAGTGCGGGGACAGTGCGCAGCCGCTCCGAAGTGTTCGGGGCAGTTTGTTTTGTGCACTAAGATACAAACGAAGAAAGATAACGGAGCACAAGTTATGGCAACAGGCAAAGTGAAGTGGTTCGACACGAAAAAAGGTTTTGGTTTTATTCAACAAGAAGGTGGCGCGGATGTATTCGTCCATTATTCCTCAGTCGGCGGCGACGGCTTTAAGAATCTAGAGGAAGGGCAGAACGTGGAATTTGAACTGGTCGACTCTCCCAAGGGTCCCAAGGCCAGCAACGTCGTTGTGAAGTAATCACTTCTCCGACTCATTCAAACCCCTGTCGGCTTCGGTCGGCAGGGGTTTTGTGTTTCGCGCTTGTGCCGGTGCGGAATCCCGGTAAGCTACTCGACCTCAGCTGATGAATAACCAGCCCCATGAACGTGCCGCCGCGCTGACGCGGCTTTGCTTCGAACCGGATGCCGTCGAGGCCAACCGGGTATTGGCGTGGGTCAACTCCATTTGCGCGGCGTTTCTACTCATCGGTCTACTCGGGCTAAAGCCGCAGGCGATTGTCGTACAGACAAAACCGACGCCGGCAACCGAAGCCGTAGCCACCGTCATCGAGCCGGTAGTCATGCCAGCGCAACTGCTGACCGCCGAAACACCTAGCGATGTGACCGGCGCGGTCGCACCAAGTGGACCAGTAGTGGCGGTGACACTCGATACGCCGGCGGTGGTATTTGCTGTGCCAACAGTCGGCAATGTGTTGGTGCCGGCCAGCCTAGCGCAAGCGCCACCGGCCAATCCGATGCGCAATGTCGCATCGCTTCAATCAATACAGGTGGAGACAGTTGGAGCGACCGGCGGCGGTGGAAGTCGGCCCGCGCCGAGTTATCCATTGGAATCATTGCGGGCGCGGGAACAAGGCACGGTGTTGTTGTTGATTGAGGTGGCTGCAACCGGCAAGGTGGCGCTGGTGAGTGTCCGCGAGTCGTCGGGCTACCGACGTTTGGATGCGGCGGCAGTTGCGACGGTGAAACAGTCTTGGTATTTTGATCCGGCCAATGGCAAACGAATGTTTGAGTCGCCGATTGTGTTTCGGTTGCAGTGAGCCGGTAACGAGAGGATTAGAAAAATGACAGCCAGTATTGTTGTGGAATTATTTCAGCGCGGCGGACCGATTATGTGGCCGATTTTGGTCTGCGCGGTCGTGTTGGTCGCGGTCGTCGGTGAGCGCGTGGTTTGGTGGTGGCGCGAGACGCGGTTGCGCGAACCGGCCCGGCTGCGAAAGATTTTGGACACGTTGCATAAAGGCGATGTCGAAGGCGCGGCGCAATTAGCCAAAGGCACACACGATCCGGTCGTGCAGATGGTGGACCACGGCTTGAATGATCATGAGACGTCGTTGCAAATTGCGATGCAGGCGGCGGCCGGGGCGCTACTGCGCCGGGCGGGGCGGTTCTTGCCGGTGTTGGACACGCTGGTGACGCTGGCGCCATTACTGGGACTACTCGGTACCGTGACCGGCATCATGCGATCATTCACGTCACTCGGCAGCGCGGAGCTAGCGGTTGGCAAGGTTACCGGCGGCATTGGCGAGGCGTTAATTGCGACGGCGTGCGGCTTGTGTATCGCGATTGTGGCACTGGTGCCGTTGAACTATTTCGGCGGTAAAGT